>NZ_JBVFXW010000015.1:0-61978 GCF_055522395.1 Psychrobacter sp. TPE 89C | reverse complement strand
TATGAGACAGCGCTTGGCAAGGCTCGTGGTCAACGACGTCAAGAAAATGAATCGGTTGATAGTAGTAGTTTGACTGCGGGGGTCAAATTCTGGTTTTAGCTTTCTGCTCGTTTTAACCCAGTATGAGATGATTAGCTGTAGACACTTTTAGTATTTTTTAATAGGCGTGCTTCAACTTATACAACACTCTCAAGACTGGGTGCTAAAACTTCACTGTCTATGACTTCGTTCACATCTATAAATGACGTTTTATCCAAATTGCCAAGGTTGTAGCCTGCAAACTCATGATATAAAGCGACCACATCACCCATGATTAAAAGTGCAGGTGTTGGTAGTTTTGCTTCAGCTTGCTGATCAGCGATATTACTTAATGTACCGATAAGTACCTGCTGCGTTGGCATACTGGCATGGCTAATAATGGCAAATGGCGTCTCGCTGTCGCGCCCACTTGCTATTAACCCTTGTGTCAGCTCATGCAAACGGTGCAAACCCATATAAAACACAACTGTCTGGCTGCTGTCCATTAGCTCACTATAATCATTATTAGGCGCGCCATTTTTTTTGCAAGCGGTAACAAACTTGACCGACTGAGCATGGTCACGGTGCGTTAGTGGAATCCCTGCACGGCTAGCAGCAGCACTTGCGGCAGTGATACCTGGAATAGACTCAAAGTGAATGCCATGACGCACCACTTCCTGTAGCTCCTCACCACCACGTCCAAAAATAAAAGGGTCGCCACCTTTTAAACGAACCACTATCTTGCCTGCCAGCGCGTGTTTGACCAGTAGCTCGTTAATACTCTCTTGTGGCAATGCATGGTTGGCGCGGCGCTTACCAACGAATATTTTTTCAGCCGTAGTCGCGCACATATCCAAAATATCTTCAGACACCAGACTGTCATACAACACCACCTCTGCACGCTGCATCACTCGCCACGCTTTTAAGGTTAAGAGTTCAGGGTCACCAGATCCTGCGCCTATCAGATGCACGGTGCCTCTTTTGGTACAAGTTTGCACGTTTTCTGCGCAGTGTTGACCCATTAGCTGATAGGTCTCATGCGTTGAGGTAGCGGCAGATATATTGGTCATGGTGATGACTCCTGATAACAGCGTGAATACAGCAAAATGGGCAACCACAAGCAAAGTTGTCAATAAATCCCTACTCTACAATGGCTTATTGTTCATAACACAACACTCAACCAGTAATTGCCTATAAAAGGTTGCAAGCGACGTGCCACACGACTATCTAAGCTTGCGCCAAGGGGGCATATTCTACGATTAATGCATTGATTTGCCCCACGCAAGAGCCACAATTGGTACCTGCTCGGCACTGCTTACCCACTGCCGTCGCACTAGTACAACCATGCTGTGTGATAGCGTTGAGAATGATATTTTTTCCAACTGACATACAAGAGCACACCAAGGGTCCTGGATCAACATAACCACTGGCAGGCCGCCCCGCGAGTAACCATTTGTATCGTTGATTGGCAGGTATTTGGCTAGTATCCGTAAAGCAGCTATCGAGCCAGCGGACACTCGGTAATTGCGTTTGCGTTGGGGCAACATAAACAGCCATAATCAGTTGTGTACTGGGCCTTTCATCATCAGACGACCCACTATTTATAGCAGTGTTATTTGAATCTGTCTCAGGCGCAGATTGCGTCACAATAAAACGTAATTGATTCTGTACATTATCGACCGTAAACGCCGTATGCATGACACGCTCTTGAGAGTTTGGCTGTGATAATGATTGCATAGAGGCCATAAACTGCTGCCAAAACTCGGGGCACGCTAAGGTACTGCTAGCCTCCACCATCGGGCTAGCGAGATTGATCAAGACGCTGTTATTTTGATGACTCAAACTCCAAGTGAGTGCAGGTAATGCCTCTGGAAAAATGTTTTTTGAACGTGCCTTGTATTTTGTTTCAGACAATTCTTTCTCTGACGCTTGGGCAGAAAAATTGGCCAAAATAGTACGTAATTGCACTATAACGGCGTCTTGCCACTCAGGATGCACCAAAATCTTGCCAAATGATTGCATAGAAACGGGCGTGACACTAATCGCCGAATTTTTGAGCTCTGGCTGCCCTGAATGCGGATCGACGACAGTTGGAATAAGGGGACCTACACGAGCGAAGCTAGCAAAAGCATTGCTCCAATGCATGGGCATAAATGCATCACCAACGCGCAACGTATCGCTAATGGCAACTTGCGCCATTACGGTACTCACTGGCTTGTTACTATCCTTAGCCGTACTCATCGCGGTATCACTGACTATGCCATCACTGGTCACGCCTTTATCATAACTTTCATACTTTTCGTAGTTTTCATACCTGCGATGCAGTTGCACAAAGTCATTGTCTTGAACACCCAGCTGCTGTGCATCGTTAGCGTGTATGGTCAGTGTGGGTATTGGCTGATGTTGGTTCAACTGCGGTGCAAGGCCAGTACGAGTCATAGTATGCCATTGATCACGCAGCCTGCCCGTAATCAGACGTAAATGAATCGCTTGGCTTTCAGGTTGAGTATCATGCTCAAGCTCTTGTTTAAAGGGCGATTGATGCTCACCAATCGGTTGAGGGGGATTCCTTCTTTGACGTCGATGCACATTGGCTATGCTCGCTTCATTAGAGGGCGTAATAGCGATTAACTGTGACTTAGTAACAGTAGCCACGGGATTATTGACCTCATTTTCTAAAGGTTTTATCTTATCCATCATAGAGATACGCGTGCCACCCCATTGAAATGGTAACAGCTCTTCGTATGCTTGCTGACTGAGTGCGATTGGCTGATGTGATTGATTGCCGTTCTGGTTAACATGTTGGCTAATATGTTGTTGAGCAGGTTTATCAGCTGGTACCTCATCTGTCATTAAAGCAGACAAGTCTTTGCTAAGATTCAGGTAGCGAGGATAGGTCTTATTAGAATTGGATGGGCTTTGGTTGTGCGTATTGCCATAAGCGGTCAATGCCACATGCTCATTGAATATCTCGCTTGGGTGTTGGTAATCAAATCCCGTTAACCCCATGCGTGTGGCAACTTGAGACAGTATCCACCAATCTGGTTTGGCAAGCCCTGCTGCAGGCATTAATGTCCGCTGCCGAGAGATGCGCCGTTCAGAGTTGGTGACCGTTCCAGATTTTTCGCCCCACCCTTGAGCAGGCAATACAATATCGGCACACTTCACCGTATCACTGTCTACCGAGCAATCAGAGACAATCACCAAATCACATTCAGCAAGTGCTTGGCGAAAATTATCAGCATCTGGCAAACTGACTACAGGGTTGGTGGCCATAATCCAAATGGCCTTGATACGACCATCCAATATGGCAGCGGCAGCATCGCAGGCTTTGACACCCACGTTTGGCGATATAGCCTGAGGCGACTGCCAAAAGTCTGCCACTAGCTGCCGGTGATCGGTATTATCTAGTTCTAAATGCGCCGCCAACAAATTAGCAAGGGCGCCTACTTCTCGTCCACCCATTGCATTAGGCTGTCCAGTGAGTGAAAACGGACTGGCCCCTACTTTGCCCACACGCCCTGTGAACAAATGAGTGTTAATAATGGCGTTGACCTTATCGGTTCCGCTTTGCGATTGATTGACGCCCATACTAAACGCCGTGACTGTTTTATCAGTGGCGGCAACGCATTCATAGAACTGGCGGATACTATCCGCAGACACTTGACAGGCACTGGCTACTTCATCAATGCTCCATGCTTTGGCCGCATTCACCGCATCATCAATGCCCAAGCTTTGGCTAACATATTCATCATTCTGGCAACCCTGCTGATCTAGGTAATGCAGCAACCCATTATATAAATGTGTATCCGTGCCCGCAGCAATTGGTAAATGCAAATCGGCAAATTCACAAGAGTCCGTACGGCGCGGGTCTATCACAATCAGTTTTTTATTAGGATTGGTTTTTTTGGCTGCTAAAAATCGACCAAACAAAATAGGATGGCACCACGCCATATTGGAGCCTACCAGCACCAATAAGTCACAGGCCTCTAAATCCTCGTAATTACCCGGCACAAGGTCTGCGCCAAACGCGCGTTTGTGCCCAGCTACTGCAGATGACATACAAAGCCGAGAGTTCGAGTCGATGTTGTTATTACCAATAAACCCTTTGATAAATTTGTTGGCGACGTAATAGTCTTCGGTTAGTAACTGGCCTGAGACATAAAACATAATGCTGTCTCGCCCATGTTTGGCGATGGTGTCATTTAAACGGCTAGCCACATCCTCTAGTACGGTATCCCAATCTGTCTGCTGGATAAGTGGCTTGTCGGATAGGTCTATAGCATTAAAATCGTTATCCAATTGCATGGGCTGATGCTGTTGCATGACTGCATGCTTGTTTTGATAATATGGCTCGGTCAAGCGGCGTGCAGCGCCCAATGTTTGTGCCAGTGCACTCCCTTTTGAGCACAATTTACCAAAGTTAGCCGGATGTTCAGGATCTCCTTTGACACTCAGCACCTCTGTTGCATTCACACTCGCTAAAACACCGCATCCCACGCCGCAATAAGGGCACGTCGTGCGGATAGTAGTGATCGAAGCATCAATCAAATCACCATTAGATGACGACGGTGCTTTTTTGATATGTTTGGCAGCACTTATATCATGTGTTTCAATGACGCAGTCTGTTGTTTTTTGCATGCTATTAGGCAGATTGTTCGATTTATTAGCTGGCACTACTTTGCTAGCAGCAGATTGATTGGCGGTAGCATCATTCATAATGCATCCTCTAACAGTTCGGCCGCTTTATGATGATTGATGTTATTGTCTGTATCATTAAATTCTACATCTACTTCCGTAGTTGGCGAATTGTTAAGCGTGATTTCGTCCAAATGACAATATGCTTCGCCAAATATGAGTGTGTCTTTGATAGGCGTAATATCAACATTATCTATAATCAACTGACTGTAAAAGCTGCCATCGCTGGTGTCCCCATAAAGCACAGCGCCAATGAGTTTGTTTTCTTTGAGGTACAGACAATGATAATGGTTTAAGGCAGGCTGACGATACACGAGGGTTTCAACAGTATCAGCGGCTTCGTCATCAAAAGCGATTTGCCCTGCAGAAAATGCCGACATACCAGATACTTTCAATTTTAATGACAACGGCTTGCTGACAAAGGGAACCCAGTGGTCTGGCACGGTGGCTTTACTATCTATGACATTTATATCGTTTTCTATCAAAGCATCTTTTAAAACCGTGACCAATGTATCCACTTGCTGATTGACCGGCGCCACCATTCCAAATAGCTCACCCTCTCGCTCTATACACTCACCAATGGCATAAACATTGGGACAACTGGTGTGCATAAAATTATCGACCACAATACCGCGATCAACCTCAAGCCCGCTTTGTTTGGCAAGCGATGTATTGGGTATCACACCCACTGCCATCACGATAAAATCGGCCGCTAGCGTATGCCCGTCCTTTAAAGACAATCCGCATACTTCTCCTGCATCATTCATCTCAATGGCCTCAGTATGGGCAGAAACCGCGAGACCAACCCCTCGGCGACTGAGCTCAGCTTGCAAAAGCTCGGCAGCTGGCAGGTCTAGTTGGCGATTGAGTACATAACCGTCCATATGAATGACCGTCATGCTCGCGCCCTGTGCCGCTAACGCGCAGGCAGCCTCTAATCCCAGTACGCCCCCGCCAATCACCAACCCCGTTTTTCCTTGGCGGGCATAGTCCATCAGCGCGGTCACATCGGCAAGGTCTCGAAACACATGCACGCCCTTAGCCGTGTGATTGGGGAACGGAATGACTCGGGCAGTTGACCCTGTGGCCATTACTAACTTGGCATAGTTAAGTGTTTGCCCATCATCTAGCTTAATACACTGGCACTTGGTATCTATTGTCTCTACCACAACTCCAGCCAATACGGTGATACCTAACTGCTCATACTCTAAGCTATCGTATAAATAAGTATCTTCAAACGCCGTGTCGCCAGCCAATACGGGTGACAACATAATGCGGTTGTAGCCCACTTGCGGCTCTTTACTGATTAATGTAATTGGCAAACGGGCGGTGTCATCATTCGATTGTGTGCGAGCAAGCTCAATGGCAAAGCGACTGCCTGCCATGCCCGCCCCGATGATAACGATGCCAGCGTTTTTTTGATGACCTGATGCTAAGGCGTGATTGTTGGTATGAGTATCTACCGTAGTGGCGGCTTGCGATATAGATAACGACATAAACAGTAAGTCCCTTAGCCGCGCGGAGCAGCATTGAATGCAAAACAGCGTGTCATGAAAAGTACGCCAACAATAATAAAATGATGACAAACTCTATGAAGCAAATGCCATGCCATACCAGTAGAGGGTTACGCTTAATGAGTGGTTCTGGGTCACGGCTGTGTGCCTTATTATCGGGGTTAAAATCCTGTAAAAACTCACCAATGGCTTGATAGCGCGCGTTGGTGTTGACATGCAGCGCACGCATGAGTGCCTGTTGGCTGGCGTCAGGTACGTTCTGCTGCCGTAGCGGCTGCGCGGGCATTAGTAATGTTTGATTTGGCATCATTAGTGTCTGGGTATTAAATGGCAATTGTCCCGTCAGCAATTCATAGCCAATCACTGCAATCGAAAACAAGTCAGAATGCACGCCTTTTGGTGCATCGGTGTAATATTCTGGTGCAGCATAGTGCAAATCACCATTTGGTGGTCGGGTACTGTCTTTTAAGATAGAGGAGCTGGCGGAACCAAAATCAATGAGTTTGACGGCGCCAGATTTGGTTAAAAGAATGTTTTCGGGTTTGATGTCTTGATGCAGCAGATAGTTGCGATGCATGACTCGAACCGCCATGCCAATTTTGGTGAGCAAATCAAAGGTTTGCCACACATCACAAGGCGTATGACGATCCATAAAGTCCCGTAAACTCTCACCAGCGATATATTCAGTCAAATGATATAAGTATGTGGTACTTGCTGGTACTGGATAGTAACGCAGCAGCCCCGACTCACTGAGTCCAGAACCCACGTTATGACCAATATTATTGGATGCAGGATTGATAGGTAATCGATTGGGGTCAGCTTGATTGTAAGCCGACTCGCCCGCGCGGCGATGTTTTGATAGGCTCAAACCAATTTTGCGTTCCTTTAAAAAATCACGCAGATAGTGACCATCGGCCACAGAGTCTAAACTAGGCGATTTCAAGACAAAGTCACGGTTGTCTTCATCTTGTACCCAGTACACGTGACTGCGAGCCGTGCGGGCAATGATACCAATCACAGTAAAGCCATCAATATGATCACCTATCTGTAAATCGGTTGGCAGCTGGTAGCGATTCACATCATGTATGACCGTATCCAGATTATCAAAGTCAATGCCATTTAAATGACCAATACCTTTAGCGCCATTGATAGAAGGGAAGTGGGCTGACCGTGTGTTCATACTCAGCATAACCATGCTTAGATTGTCATGACTGCCTGCACTAAAGGCTTGCTCGCACACGGCTTGACTGGTATTGAAACCTAGCGGTAATTTGTGTGTGGTTGCCATCAACTGAAATATATCAGTCGCACTGCTGCACAGCTCAAATTGCAACTCTGTGGGCTCTATATGCTCATAAACCCCATCTGTCATGATAGCCAAACACTCGTTTTGATGAAGGGTAAATACCGATTGTTGTAGCTCTAACTGGCTATCTGCGCCGATAGCTGCAGCAAGCGCTCCTTTGTCTTGGCCACGATGAACGCGGTGATCTTTGCTCAATACTGTCAGACAATCTACCCCAACGCGGTATATTCGAGAGTCGCCTGTATGAAACAGGTGAATACGGTCACCGATACAGAGCAAGCCTGATAACGTAGATAACAACGGCGGCACCCGTTGATACGCTTGAGGAAAATATAAAATATCGTTGGCTTTATTGACTGCTGTTTTGATGAGACTAGCGACTTGATCATCGTCAAAACTGATGGATGACGTCTCATCTTGTGATTGTGCCAGTGCGGTCAACCCCAATGTTATTTTGTGAGCAATGGTATTCACCACCAGCCTACTTGCCTGTTTTGGAAACTGACAAGCGCTGACCCCATCTGCCATCAACACCAATAATGGGGCTGATGATGGCGGGTGAGATACTGCATGAGGCATTGGGCGATTGGCACCAGATGATTCTGCACCTGAACATTGATATGGTAGACAGGTGGTGATAAGTAAACTGTCTTGGTTTTCCGTCTTGCGACCTGCCATAGTAAAAAAATCAAGCCACCATAATGCAGTGCTGCCATCATCAATACTCTTACTTTCATCAGTCTCACTAATAGCGTGGCTATCAATGCTCTGGCTGACCTCATTGGCAACAAACTGACCTGACTCTATCAAAGATGACGGATTGCCTGTATTAAAATGAACAGCCATCTCATCAGCATTTTGACTATTGTTTCTATTGGCGTTTGCTGCGTGTGCTATCGTCATCTGTCTTCACCCCGTACTATCTATGACTCACTTGTATTTCGGCAAATGTGCCATCTGGCATTTCTTCAATAATGATGCCTTCTGGCTCTTTTAAGAAAAACAAGGCAAAGAATCCAGCCACTGCTGTCGCGGCAATCACAAAGAAAAACACCTGATAAGACACCAGACTCAGCACCGTTAAATACACCACTGATCCAACATTGCCATACGCGCCTGTCATCCCTGCAAACTGCCCTGTCATGCTGCGTTTGATCAGAGGAATCACCGCAAAAACAGCACCCTCACCTGCTTGTACAAAGAATGAGCAAAACATTGTGATTAACAATGCCAATGCCAGTGGCCACGTTGAGTCAAGGAAGCCCATCAACAGATACCCGATGGCCAAACCAGCTGTCAAAATCAATAAAGTTATTTTGCGACCAAACTTATCACTGAGCCAACCGCCGCCTGGGCGTGACATAAGGTTCATAAAGGCATAGCTCGATGCCAATACCCCTGCCATCACAATCGATAAACTAAAAGTTTCTTGGTAAAACAGAGGTAGCATCGACACAACAGCGAGCTCTGATCCAAACGTGGCAAAATACAAAATATTTAAGATACCCACTTGCTTAAAATCATAACGATGCGCCACTGGTACAGGCGTGGTGAAAACCTCTTTATTAAAGCGGTAGCTACTGATGAACTCGTAAACATAAAGTATCGCAAGGCCAATATAGACCATGGTGACACTAGACTGGCTCAATAAGCTCACACCATCAGGTGATAGTTTCCATGCCAATAATGCCAATGCCAAATACATAGGCAGTTTAAAAACCATCATTAACCAAAAATCACCTGATGACGTCACCATCATGGCACCTGATTTTTTGGGTTTAAAATAAGTAGCCCCTTTGGGTGTATTACGCGCCATCTTATAAAAAATGATGCTATAAAGCGCCATCACCACCCCTGATGTGGCTGTTGCATAACGCCACCCTTCATCACCACCGAAAACTGCTGCTGCACCAATCGCTATAGTTGGTAATAACAGTGCCGCTGCTGCCGAGCCAAAATTACCCCACCCTCCATAAATACCCTCAGCCGTCCCCAATTCATTGGTTGGAAACCAATCACTCATCAAACGAATACCCACCACAAAACCTGCACCCACAAAACCCAGTAAAAACCGAGACAGCGCCAAGGTATTGTAATCCTGCGCGAACGCAAAGGTAAAACAAGGAATCGCACCAATGGCTAAAATGGCGGTATAAACAATACGAGGGCCAAAGCGGTCTGTCAGCATCCCGATAATCACGCGAGCAGGAATGGTTAATGCCACGTTTAAAATGAGTAACGTTTTGATTTGGTCTTTACTCAGATTGAGTGTTTCTCCAATCGCTGATAAAAATGGTGCATGGTTGAACCATACAAAAAAGGTAAGGAAAAATGCCATCCAACCTAAATGAAGGATTTTATTTTTACCCGTAAATGACAAAACATTAAGCTTGTCTTTACTAGGCGCAACGGGGGCTGATGATGACATAGGCAACTTCCTCAAATGATTAACTTCAGGGTTCTGACAACGTACTAAAGGTACTAGGTGTTCAAAAAATGCAGTGTTCAAATATGATAAGTAGCAATGTTTCAGGCGGTGCAATGGTTATGCCAGTTATTTTTGTACGCTGCCAAATCTATATAAAGACCAACGCTTATTGAGTCTCTAGGCGCCTTTAATGGCGGGTCTATAACCATCATCACACCTGACGCTTATGCTAATAAAGCATTAACACAGCAGGTTTAAAACACTCCATCAGCCTTTCTTATAAACAGCAATAACATCCAACGTGGGGCACAGCAGTATCTATTTTGGTGCATTAATTTTTGATATCGCTATCGTTAATAATCATGTTCACCCTGATTTTTGGCAAGTAATGGTAATAATCATGCTCACGCAAAAACCTTTGTACATAAGCGACTGCTCCCGATACGACATACCTTTATATCTAATAGCAACGCGCAAAAACTCAGTCAATCAAAGTGCCATGGCATGATTATTGAATGCTCTGTAATAGTAGGTATTAAATGCTGTTTATCAGCTGTTGTTGAGAAACGAAACCGTTTATAGCGTGATAAAAAATAAACGATGACCGTATCCAACCAGCCCCATTACTAAGGACAGACGCATGAGTAGCACTGCATTGAGCACAGGAAGTAAAGGCAATTTGGTGGTGATTGGCAACGGTATGGTCGGTCATCACTTTATTGAACGAGCAATTGAGCAAGGGTTACACCAGCAATTTGACATTCATGTATTTGCTGAAGAAGACCGCCCTGCTTATGACCGTGTTTATTTGTCGAGCTACTTTGAACATAAAGATGCCAGTAAGCTAAACCTAGTAGATTTAACAGCCTATGAATTATCAAAAGTTAATTTGCATTTGAATCAGTGTATTGTAGATATCGATTCAGCCAGTCAGCGTATTACTACTGAGGCAGGCGAGATTATTGAATACTCTGAGTTGGTGCTAGCGACGGGCTCATATCCTTTTGTGCCGCCCATCCTAGGCCGCGAGCATCCGCATTGCCACGTATACCGAACCATTGCGGATTTAGATGAGATTTTAGCGATTGCTGAGCTGCCCACTGTCAAAAAAGGCGTGGTGGTTGGTGGTGGTCTATTGGGGCTTGAGGCCGCAAAAGCGCTCGTGACGCTAGGGCTTGATACCTATGTGGTCGAGTTTGCGCCGCAATTGATGGGCGTTCAGCTCGATGCCGCTGGCGGTGAGATTTTAAAGCGAAAAATAGAAGCATTGGGTGTCAAAGTACTGACAGGCAAAAACACCAAAGAGATTCTGTCTAATACTGCGCCGAACTCTGATGACACCAGCGGTGATGATCAACATTTAACCATGGAGTTTACAGATGGTACCTCTCTAACGACCGATATGATTGTGTTTAGCGCCGGTATTAGACCGCAAGATGGCCTTATTAAAAACAACCCCGAATGCGGTATCGAAATGGGCGGGCGTGGTGGCATCTTGATCAATGAGCAATGTCGTACCAACGCTGATCATGTTTATGCCGTAGGCGAATGCGCAGTATGGGACAATAAAGTATTTGGTCTGGTGGCTCCCGGCTACAATATGGCCAGTATCTGTGCCGCGCAAATTGCTGGTGATAGCAAGCAGATATTTACGGGTGCCGACATGAGCACCAAGTTAAAACTGATGGGTGTGGATGTGGGCAGTATTGGCGATGCACATGGCACGAGTGAAGGCAGTTTAAGCTATCTGTATCAAAACCCTGCTGAGGGCATCTATAAAAAACTGGTCACCACACCTGATAACAAACGCTTGCTTGGTGCTGTACTGGTAGGCGACACCGAAGACTATAACAACTTACTGCAATTGTATTTAAATGACATTGACCTACCTGCACACCCAGAAAGCCTGATACTACCCAATGTTGAAAAACCCGTAATGGGCATCGACAATCTGCCAGATACCGCCACGATTTGTTCTTGTTATAACGTGACCAAAGGTGCTATCTGCTCCGCCGTCGAAAACGGCGCATACTCCGTCAGCGATGTAAAAACCATGACCAGTGCTGGTAGTGGCTGTGGCGGCTGTGCCCCTATGGTCAAAGATACGGTCAGCTATCAACTCACCGCCATGGGCTTTGAAGTAAACAATGACTTGTGTGAGCACTTTGCTTACTCTCGTCAAGATTTATATAGCCTGATTCGCGTGCACGGTATCAAAACCTTTGATGAATTACTAACCGAACATGGTAGCGGTCATGGTTGTGAGATCTGTAAACCAACGGTCGCCTCGATTTTGGCATCGTGCTGGAATGACTACGTACTCAAAACCGAGCTGACACCACTACAGGACAGTAACGATTACTACTTAGGTAACATCCAAAAAGACGGCACTTATTCCGTCGTGCCGCGTGTGCCGGGCGGTGAAATTACTGCAGACAAGCTCATCGTACTGGGTCAAGTGGCAAAGCAGTTTAATTTGTACACCAAAATCACTGGTGGGATGCGGGTCGATCTGTTTGGCGCACGCATGGAGCAATTGCCTGATATTTGGACGCAACTGGTGCAAGCAGGCTTTGAGACTGGCCATGCCTATGGTAAATCTTTACGTACCGTGAAGTCTTGTATTGGCAATAACTGGTGCCGTTACGGAGTCGATGACAGCATTGGCCTCGCCTTGAGATTAGAAGATCGTTATAAAGGCGTGCGCTCACCGCACAAAATCAAGATGGGTGTGTCGGGTTGTATGCGCGAATGTGCTGAGGCGCAAAGTAAAGACTTTGGCATGATTGCGACTGAAAACGGCTGGAATTTATTTGTCTGTGGTAATGGCGGTATTACCCCGCGTCACGGCGAGCTGTTCGCCACCGATCTAGATACCGAAACCATGGTCAAATACATCGACAGAATCATTATGTTCTATATAAAAACAGCGGACAAGCTACAGCGCACGTCAAAGTGGCGTGAAAGCTTAGATGGTGGGCTTGACTACCTGAAGGCTGTCATTATCGAAGACAGTTTAGGCATAGCAGATGAGCTCGAAGCACAAATGCAATTATTGGTCGACAATTACGTGTGTGAGTGGGCGGCGACGATTAATGACACCGAAAAACTCAAACGTTTCCGTCATTTTGTAAACAGTGAGCAAGGCGATGAGAATGTCGTTTTCGTGACCGATCGTGAACAGATTCGTCCAGCGACTGACGCGGAAAAAGCAACCATCAACCTGGTTGAACTGGCCTAGCCAATGATGAGTGCCTTGTTAGTTATCACAAAAAGCAAGGTGCTGTTTTTTCTACTCATGTTTCTAGACTCAAGTTTTACGACTCACTTTTCTCAAATCATGTTTTGCAAATTGCAGCTTGTCATTCACAATTTATCACTCATACAGAGCAATATTATCATCACTAAGGATACCGCCTCATGAACCAACAGACTATTTGCACACTTGACGATATCATCCCTGAAACCGGTGTCTGCGCCCTGATAGATGGCAAACAAATTGCTATTTTTCGCACCAAGCAAAATGATTTATTTGCTCTTGATAACTACGATCCATTCAGTCAAGCCAATGTACTGTCTCGGGGTTTGATTGGTGGCACCACGATTACAGATGATACAGGAACAGCAAAAGAAGTGCTTTATGTGGCCTCGCCCATCTATAAGCAGCGCTTTAACCTAGCTACTGGCCAATGTCTAGATGACGACAGTATTGTGCTCAATACTTATAAATTCAAACTTGATGGAAATAATGTGGTGGCAAACTACAAATAATAAGCGACGTTATCCCTCATTTTGAAAACTTTGACATGTCACTAATAATTGCTGTATTAATCTAAAACATCCTTTGAATCTCAGACTCAAAGGATGTTTTAGATTTAATAATCACGCTGAAACACTATGGGTTGTACTTTTCAAAACATTTAGCCAAACTGAAAGGCTGATATTTGCGTTTTTAGTACTTGTTCAGAATAAACTTTCCGACCATCATCGTGACCTGCTGCCCCTACTATCACCATAAGCGGCAGTAAATGCTCTTCTGCACCTAATAAATGTGAATCAAGCGCGTGAGGCGCTTTTGACCAATTCGCAAGGGCTACAAGTCGCTCATCTGAATCTACCGATTCCATAGTATTAGTCAGCCATTCATCAAAACGTTCTGACGGTGCGGTGAAGTCTGCATCGCCATAGCCGCGCATATTATGAAAACTCATGCCACTACCGATGATTAGCACGCCCTCTTTACGCAATGATGCTAGTGCTTGACCAGCAGCCAGATGCGCCTTCGGGTCTAGATTGTTACGTAGTGATAGCTGTACCACTGGAATATCGGCCTCAGGGTACATCAGCTTTAAGGGTATAAAAGTCCCGTGATCAAAGCCTCTCGTAGTGTTTTTTTCATTAGTGATACCTACATCGGTAAACAATTGGCTAATCCGCTCGGCCAATATTGGCGCGCCACATGCAGGATAAGTCAGTTGATAGGTATGCTCAGGAAAACCATAATAATCATAAATGAGCTCAGGTTTCGTACCAGCGGTAATACTAAATTCAGATGTCTGCCAATGCGCACTAACCATCAAAATAGCTTTGGGACGCTCAGGCAATCGATCAGAAATACTTTTTAAAAATGCAGCCATATTATTCCACGTATCAGCCGGTTGCCAATCCATGAAAAAGCACGGCCCCGCACCATGAGGGATAAAAAATACTGGCTGTGTGACCGAAATCGACTCGTTGCCCATTCGCTTTTACTCCATTATGCTTCACTTTAATGCTCAATAATCCAATGATAAATATCAATATTTAAGCTGAGAAATGGCTCTAGATGACGCAAGTTTTAAACTGCTGACAGCTATTAAATCTGCTCGACTTTTCCTGATAGCATTTTGTCGATACTGAAACTTCCGCCCCCTTGTATCATTAACGCGAGCGAAGCCACCATCAATGTCAACGCGTATTCGTAACCACCATTATCAGCAAATAATCCATTGCCGATATGGACAGAAAAAATAGCCACCAACATGGTAAAGGCTGCGGCTAAAGCGGCTGGTCTGGTTAGCAAACCCAATACCAGAGCAAGACCACCAAAGAATTCAGCACCACCTGCCAATATCGCCATCAAATAACCAGGTTCCATACCCATACTGCTTAACCATTGAGCCGTACCTGCTAGCCCATTACCACCGAACCAACCAAATAGCTTCTGGGCACCGTGGGCTGCCAGAATTAGGCCAACTGGTACACGAAGAACTAAAGCCGCTGCTCCAGCATTCGATGTCAAAATTTTATTTAGTAGTGATGTTGTCATTGATGCTTACTCCAGAATATATGATTAGAATAAATAGTGTCGGAAATGATATGGGCACACTTTACTATCAACGATATAAAAGAGTAAGCTAAGTTATATTGAATAATTATCAACATATTGTTTATAATATATTTGACATTAGGATAAATACAGGAAAAAACATGGATAGAATCGATGCGATGCGCGCCTTTGTGGCAGTCGTGACGGAGGGCAGTTTCAGCAAAGCCGCCATCACTATGCAGC
Source organism: Psychrobacter sp. TPE 89C (assembly GCF_055522395.1). Classification (NCBI taxonomy): domain Bacteria; kingdom Pseudomonadati; phylum Pseudomonadota; class Gammaproteobacteria; order Moraxellales; family Moraxellaceae; genus Psychrobacter; species Psychrobacter sp. TPE 89C. The sequence continues at coordinate 46,463 of NZ_JBVFXW010000015.1, read as the reverse complement.
TCTCGCCGCAACTGGTGAGCAAATACGTTGCAAAACTGGAAGAGCAGCTAAATACTCGACTGCTTAATCGCACAACCCGTAAAGTGAGTGTAACTGAGGGTGGTAGCCAATATTTTACGCATGCGCAGCAGGTTTTATTGAGCATTGATGAAATGGCGGCGCAATTAGGCGGCCTACAGCAGCACCCCAAGGGAGTCTTGCGAATCAGCGCGCCTGTCTCATTTGCCTTAAAGCATATGGCAAGACTGATCACTGATTTTCAAGCACAATATCCTTCCGTCACCGTTGACCTTCAGCTAAGTGACCGGAAAGTTGATATCGTTGAAGAAGGCTTTGATATTGCACTGCGTATCGGACAGCTCGATAGCTCATCGCTCATCGCCAAGCAAATCGCACCTATTCGTGTGGTTTTATGCGCATCGCCTGAGTATTTAAAAACCCACGGCATGCCTAAGAAACTTGAAGATTTGGAAGCGCATCGCTATTTGCATTACAGCTATATGAATGTAGAGACCAAAGGACAAATTTATAAGTACCTAAAAGCAAAACAATTCAAGGAGCATAGTATATTTCGCAGTAACAACGGTGACGTACTCGTTGAGGCGGCTATTGCAGGTGGAGGATTAATATTACAACCGACTTTTATAGCTAGTGATGCACTACATACTGGTAAGTTGGTCGTAGTGTTGCCTGAGTATGAGCCCGACCCTTTGGGCTTGTATGCTGTCTATGCTCATAGAAAGCTGCTGCCCCATAAAGTCAGGTGTTTTATTGACTTTATGACAGACTATTATGGCGCGCCACCGTATTGGGATGAGCACATCACGCAAGCACCAAATAGCTAATTAGCATATATAGAATCAAAATGCTAAGTATCGTTTTCAATATCAAAGTTTTGAGCTGTAATTTCAGCAACCATATTATTGTTATAAACACTCTACCCAAGCTTGCCTTCCCTGCTAATGAGCCCGAATTGGTTTGAATAGATTTAGTTGACCCTTCTTTGAACCGACAGATCGGCATCTTTAAACTCGCCAATAAATCTATCTCTCCGCCCGCCCAAGCCTTTTATAATTTCTGTATTGCATATGTTCAAGAGAACTACTGGCTGTAGAGTGGCAAGGTTTACTCTGAATAAGAAAACTAAGACCTAAAATCAAGGCGTCTTGCGTTAGATACGACCAAAAGCCTGACGCCACTCAGCACAACGAGCCTCATCTCTCGCATCATAAATGCTCATAGCAGATTCTAGATCTAAATCGAATGCATCCTCATTATTTTCTGCTAATGCCGTCAATCGCATTGAATACCAAGCCGTCACACCGCCCGGAGGATTGGTGGCAAACCTTGGTAGTTTTGGATCACCACCTTCAGCACTTAACCAATCATTGGCCAGACTGGGATTTACTGCCATACCACGGCCTATACTCACCATATCGACCGCACCATTCGCAATAGCATCGATGGCTTGCTGGCGCGTCTTAAAACCGCCCGTCGCCATCATAGGAATGGTGGTTATCTGCTTGGCACGCTGGGCAAACTCAATAAAGTAAGGGCCGCTACCAGAGCTACTGTCTGAGCTTGCAGGCGCTCCTGGGAAATAAGTACCACCGCTGATATCCATCAGGTCGATAGAGGTCTGATCGAGGATACCAATCATTTTCATGGCATCGGCTTCTGTTAGGCCGCCTTCTAATTGATCTTTCGAGTTTATCTTGATGCCAATGGGGAAAGCATCACCCACCGCCTCTCTAACGGCTTCTATCACCTCATATACGACACGGAATCTTCCTTCTACAGAGCCACCGTATCCATCAGTGCGTCGATTGAACAACGGAGATAAAAACTGACTTAACAGAAAACCATGTCCTGCATGTATTTGAACGCCACCGAACCCTGCTTCTTTAGCAATAAGCGCCGCGTTTGCATACATAGTGGGTAATGCTTCGATGTCTTCTATACTCATTCCTTCGCATTGTAATTCTGCCAGATCTAATGCAGAGGGGCCTTTGGGTTTACTAACAGGCAAATATGACAATGCACCAGCGTGGCCAAGCTGCGGCCAAAGATGTGCACCATTGATAGATCCACGACGTGCCAAATCCTGTAATGCCTCGATATCTGAATTTGGGTTTAGTACTAAATTGCCAGGCTTCTCAGGATAATGAGGAGTACCTTGTACTTCGCCAATCAATGACAATGCGACGCCGCCTTGCGCCCAGCGCTCATAAAGACGTGATTGAGCATCCGTTGCATTACCACACCCATCACCGAGAGAATCTGACATTGCGGCCTTCGCCATTCGGTTTTTGAGCACTACCCCGCAAGGCAGTTCAAGTGGCTTACCTAATATTTCTGCTAGGTTGGTTGGATTAATTTTGGTCGTTGTTTGTTTCATTGGGACGCTCCATCGCCATATCGAAATATCTCGATATTGTATTTTAAAAACCTATCTTAGACTGTGAAAACAGTGTATTAAAGCTTTAGCAGTTCTTTCTCAACCTCGTTGAGAAAAGCTTTAATATTAGCCTCATCGCGTTGATAAAATGTCCATTGTCCATGGCGTTCAGCAATGACCAATCCTGCTTTTTTTAATACACCCATGTAATTCGAAATGGTTGATTGTGACAATCCTGCTTTTTCTTGGATATATGCCACACACACACCGTCTAAATCAGCATGCTCTGGTAATGAGGCTGGAAAGTTCGACCTGTCTTTTAGCCATTCAAGGATTTGACGGCGCATAGGATTATTAAGGGCGGATATTACATTTTCTATATTCATAAATCATGGTATCTCGATATACTATCAAGAGTCAATTACTTCTCTAGCACAACCTTGCTTAATAATTTGATCAATCATAGCGTCCTATTAAAAAACCAGCTACCTTAACGTCTTCTTAACAGGCCCCTTGTTATGGTGAGGAATATATTCCCTATAACTCTGTTGAGAAGCCAGATTATGTCAATACCTCAATTAATGAGCACCAATGATACTAAGACTTATAATAAAAATAGAGATATACACACAATAAGCAAAGTGTCTAATCGCGAGATTAATCTCCATTATTTGATTATAATCGTTGCGCTCTACTTGGTCGCCACGGCGAATATTGGGTTTTTTGAGCAAGTGCTGAATATTTATCCTTTTCGAACGCATATTGCTTTTATAACATCCCTCGCAGGTCTGTTATTCGGACTTATGTGGCTACTGTTTCAGTTGCTATGCTATCGTCCAATTGCAAAGACCGTGCTGATTGCGATGGTATTGATAGCTGCTGTATGCGGGTACTTTACGGATGCTTACGGGACGATATTTGACACCAACATGCTGATCAATAGTATGGAAACGGACCAAGCCGAAGCAACGGGCCTGATGGCACCAAGCTTTTTTATTCGTCTTATTTTATTGGGCATCATACCCGCTTTTATTATTGCCAAAACCCCTATAAAACGTAGTCCTTTACGTCGTGCTGTCTTACAACGCATTATGACTTTGATACTGTCGCTTGCTTTTATAGGCGCATGCCTTTTGCCCTTGGGCGATCAATATGCCACCTTTTTTCGTCAACACAAAATCATCCGTAGTTACGCCAACCCCATCACCCCTGTCTATTCTGTTATCAAACTGGGCACTGATTACATTGATGAACTACGTCGGCCTGACACGTTGATACTGCATGCGACCGATGCCAAGCGTCTAGCGCCTGTCACTGCGACGGGCACTAATGCAGCAAAACCTAAGCTAATGGTATTTGTCGTCGGTGAAACCGCCCGTGCCGATCATATTAGTCTCAATGGTTATCAGCGCGATACCATGCCATTACTGGCTAGCCAGCCAGACATTTATAGTTTCAAAAAAACCACCTCTTGCGGGACGTCTACCGCTTACTCGGTACCTTGTATGTTCAGTTATGCCAATAGAGAAAACTATGACTCTAAAAATGCAGACTATAATGAAAACGTACTGGATACGCTACATAAACAAGGTGTCAACGTTATTTGGCGAGACAACAACTCTAGCTCTAAAGGTGTGGCCGATCGCGTCACGTTTGAAGACTATAAAACCGCTGAGACTAACCCTAATTGCGATGTTGAATGCCGAGATATTGGTATGCTCGATGGTTTTGACAAACTTGTCAAATCAGGCGAGACACCTAAAGATACGCTGATTCTATTACATCAAATGGGCAATCATGGTCCTGCTTATTACCAGCGTTACCCTAACGAGTTTGAAGAGTTTAACCCTGTCTGTATGACCAATGAGCTAGCTAAATGCGATGACCAGTCTGTTATCAATGGTTACGATAATGCCATTCGTTATACCGATTACTTCTTAGATAACGTTATTGATACGCTAAAAAATTATGAGCAAGACTATGATGTGGTGATGGTATATATCAGCGATCATGGCGAGAGCTTAGGAGAAAACAATATTTATTTGCATGGCCTACCCTATAGTATTGCACCCGATGCCCAAAAGCAGGTACCAGTCATCATTTGGTCGCCTACTAGCAACAGCATTGATAACCATAGTCTTGCTCGTATGACCGATCAGCCCGTGTCACATGATTTCATTACGCCCACTTTACTCAGTTTCTTCGGTATCATAACCGATGAAGTGGCAGCAGAACCCACCTTTTTTAAGCTGGCCCTTTAGCGTTTTAATCCATTCACGACTGACATTTATGCACGAGACATCTATGTACAAAATACTTATTATTGAAGATAATCCTGATATTGTGGCCAATATTTATGCTTTTTTTGAGCCAAAAGGGTTTGAGTTAGACAATGCTCACAACGGTATTAGCGGCTTAACGCTCGCCGCTAATAATCGTTATGACGTGATCCTATTAGATGTAATGCTACCTGGCATGGACGGTACAAAACTGTGTAAAAAGCTAAGAGATGAGCTACATAATAAAACCCCTGTACTCATGTTGACGGCGCGCGATACTATTTCAGATAAAGTCGCAGGATTCGATAGTGGTGCCGATGATTATCTGGTTAAGCCCTTTTCTTTAGTGGAATTAGAGTCACGCATCAAAGCCCTTATACGTCGACATCAAGACGACCATTTCCGGCATAGTATAGAAGTCGGCAAGCTGTCGTTAAACACGGAAGAGCACACCATTACACGTGAAGGAAAGTCGCTAAAACTCACGCCAACAGGCTTTAAGATACTAAATGTGCTCATGAGCACTTCTCCTCGAGTCGTCAGTAAAAACGAGCTAGAAGAAAAGGTATGGGGTGAAGACATTCCTAGTAGTGATGCCCTGCGCACACATATGCATGGTGTACGTGCACAAGTCGATAAACCCTTTGTACAAGCCATGATAGTCACGATACCTGGTGTGGGTTACCAAATTGTTGATCCAGACAAAGTATAAAATCCGCTGATAGCTTTAACAACCTATCCTTGTGATAAAGAATATTTAGCTATTTCCATGGCCGCTTCTTTCTCTTTCTTTCTGCCTTTCATTACGAAGTAAATACCATGTTTAGTATCGACTCAATCGTTAATAAGTTTCGAATCTCTTACTTCTTATTTGCCTTATTGCTTTGCGCAACTTTCGTCAGTATTTTTCTGTACGCGGAGAGCAGAATAGAACAGGAGTTGGTCAAGGCTCGTCTATTACAGCAGCTTGATCTCAGTCAAGAGAAGTACGGCGATCAGCCTATTTACACTGCTGACCCAGGTATTAAAATTTACCGCTACGATGTTGCACCTGCCAATCTACAAGCAATGGCGAATGAAAAAGTGCAAGAGATCTCGATCACTATCAACAATGAGTCTGGCAAAACCCACGCCAACCTTCATTTTTTTATCGATCAGCAAGGTGAGCAAGCTTATATCTTAACCTACGTAGAAGGGGTTGAGATGGTGATGAGTCACTATCCGGTTTTAGAAATCTTCGAAAGCTTAGAAGATATTTTTGCCAATGCCTTGAGAGCGGCTGTCATTTTGAGTTTATTAATCGCAGCGATATTCTCTCAGCTGTCCTCTAGGCAAATCACCAAACCACTATTAGATTTAAAAAAAGCCGTAGAAACGGATCATCAAAACCTATCCCAACTGACACATATGCCTTCAGAAGTTGGCGTATTGGCTCGCGCTATCGATGATAAAAACCATAAGCTAGAGCAATACCTAAAGCGTGAACAGTTGTTTACAGGTGATGTCAGCCATGAACTGCGTACTCCTTTGACTATTATCATGGGGGCATCAGAGGTACTGGCCTCACAATTAGAACATGACAGTCACTTAAGTGAATTTACCAACCGCATTAGCAATACCGCTAAAGAAACTTCTGAGATTATCAGTGCTTTACTATTACTCTCTCGTGCACCTGAAAAACTAGACACACCGCAAACCTCCATCAACGATATTGCCTCAAATGAAGTGGCGCGCTTAAGATACTTACTACGCAATAAGGCAGTGACTTGCACCGTAATGGCTGAACAAGAATATTTCGCGTACGTACGACCCGAGCTACTAAAAATGGCATTGGGCAATCTAATAAAAAATGCATTTCAATACACTGACGATGGCGAGGTAGTCATTACGATTGATGCCGAAAAAATCACAGTCATGGATACAGGGCTTGGTATTCCTGAAGTGATGATGCCTTTGCTATATGAAAGATTTGAGCGCCTAGAGCAACAGAATAGTGACCAACAACTGAATACCGCGTTATTGCCAAAAGGTCAGTCTAGCTACCAAGTTGAAGGCAGCGGTTTGGGGCTTAGCATCGTGCAACGCATCATGACTCATATGGACTGGCAACTAACGCACCAAGCCAATGAGGCTGGCGGTAGCACCTTTAGTATTTATTATACGTAGCCTCTTCTATCGTCAATCCTCTATAAAAGAGTGACAGCGTGAACCTCGCTTGAAGTGTTGCATCTACACTTAACAATCGCTTAAGTACATCGCATAAATATAAAAAAGCAAAAGTCTATCATCTTAACGTTTTCTTAACAGTGCCCCGCTCATACTAATACCCAAGTGCTAACCAGTGACCTCCTACACTGGGATCATTAAAACAATAATTATAAGAATGATTGCACTTACTCTATATTTTCAGAGATAAGAAAGGCGAGTGAAAGCACTACGTACTCCTTGCCATACACTCAAAATATCCATAACGATTGAGCCATCAATATGAGCATCAATACAAGCAATGTCGAAACCATTTCTATCGACAACCAACAGATAGATTCCTATTCTAAAAATAAGAGCGTACCTGATACTCTTGTAATGACTGGCAGCTTTGCAAGTAATGCCAAGGGTAAAAAAGGTCTGGATCGACTCCTAAATGCAACAGCATATTCTATAGATGGTTTCCGTGCTGCTTATAAGTTTGAAGCCGCATTCAGACAAGTTCTCTGGCTCAATATACTGCTGTTCATAGTCATTATATTTATGCCTTTTACTATCAGCATCAAAATGATGCTGGTGTTTGCCTCTTTCTTATCCTTAATCGTTGAGCTTATAAACACTGGTATCGAAGCGAGTGTCGACCATACTTCTACTGAGCAACATCCATTAGCCAAAATAGCCAAAGATGTCAGTTCAGCTGCTCAGTTTCTAGCATTACTATTATTGTTTGTTTTGTGGCTAATGGCATTATCGACCTTTTTATCTTAAACAGTATTTGTTGAACGGTATCACTACCATAATGTATGTATAGTTTATTCAGTTTAAAAGAGAGACAAGGCAACCGAGTGTAGATGTATATGTGATACTTCAAGCGAGGTTAACGCGGTAACTCTTTTATAGAGAATTGACTATAGGACTAGTTGAGGTTTTAAATGATTCTAGAGGACGATTCAACGGATTGGGTTTGGCTTAAACTCTTGTGCTTAACGATTATTGCGGCTTTAACTTTTGAGCATAGCCAATTTGATATTCGTATTAGTGAGCTGTTTTATAGCCATGGGCAATGGCTCATCCAAAAAGATGCACAGCCTTATGCTTTCATCTTTTATGATGGACCTAAAGCATTATTGATTCTCCTAGCACTCTATTTGATTACCGTATTAATCCTAAAGTACAGACACTCTCTAAACAGTATCTCTGCAACCAATAGCAGTAAGCTCCATAAATTTATTACCCCTTTATCCATTCGTGAGATAAGTTGTCTCCTGACGATTCTTATCGTAGTACCTACGTCTATTGCGCTATTAAAAGGGGTGACACATGTGAGTTGTCCCAATCATTTAACACTCTTTGGTGGGAGCTTACCGTATCTAAATGTTTGGCAAAACATAGTCGCCGACACGCCAGCCAAATGCTTTCCAGCCGCACATGCCAGCGCAGGATTTTCTTTGTATGGTTTAGCATTTTTACCCACTCTAAAAAAGTATCGTTATGAAATATTTGAGAGCGTGACGGTCTTAGGCTGGACAATGGGGCTATACAAAATGCTCTTTGGTGACCATTTTTTTAGTCATACATTAGTATCGATGCTGCTGTCACTAACCATTGCTTGTGCGCTTTCAAGTGTCTTTTTTAAGAAGAGAATTACTAGCACAGCTAAAAGTATTACCCTCAAAGAACTTTATAGAAATCCTCAATAGCCAAAAACATCCTAAAACGATTTGACCGTAACGATGATGCGGCCATCGTCGAGTAAACACTACTTAGGTCATCGATATTACTCCCACTAAAATATCGCTACTAAATATTTGAAAAACAATGTATAAATAATCAACAGTAACCAATATATGAGTCGATAAAAATATGAATCGCACTCGTCGTAATCGTCATTGATGTGTAGATGGCCTACAAAGAAATGTAGCCATAAGCCTTCTATTTGAATGTCAGAATAAACTGCTACGATAGAAGCCTCCCATACGACTGGTGCTGCGAACAAGCGTTATAGACAGGAGCTATTACTAGCATTATAGGGATATTATGAAATCACTTTCTATACCGATATCAGCACTGGTTGTTAGTCTGGCTTGCAGTACGGCCTATGCTGATAATATCTATCCTGCACACACTGATTTGCCTGCTAGAACCAGCCTGCCAAATGTTAGTCCACTGCATAGTGATCTCGCCAATCGCGGAGCTTATATAGCACGTATGGCAGATTGTATGGCTTGCCACCGTGAAGATTACAGTGGCGGCGTACCGATAGAGACGCCTATTGGCAATATTTATTCAACCAATATTACGCCTTCTACGCAGTACGGTATCGGCAACTATACCGAAGCTGACTTTAAAAACGCGCTTCGTAAAGGCCGTGCGCCAAAGCATCAAACATATCCCGCCATGCCCTATCCATCCTATCACGGCATGTCTGACGCTGATGTCAGCGCTTTATTTGCCTATTTTCAGACCGTGCCTATCATTGACAAACCTCCTGAACAGACCACTCATTTGCCATTTCCATTAAACATCCGTAGCTTGATGTTGGCATGGAATGTCATCAATGTACCCTCTACCGAAAATCGCTCAGGACTGAGCCAAACCCAGCAGCGCGGTGAATACTTGGTGAATAATCTAGAGCATTGCGGCACCTGTCATACGCCGCGCAATCTCACCCAAGGTCTAGATAAAGATCGCTATCTATCTGGAGCACCGCTCGGTAAGTGGTTTGCCCCTAATATCACGCCTGACAACGATACGGGTATTGGACACTGGTCTGAGCGTGACATCATCACTTATTTGCGTACTGGAAAGCTTGATAAGCAAGCTTATGCCGGTGGCCCTATGGCCGAAGCGGTAGCACATAGTACGCGCTATCTCACTGATGAAGACTTGAGTGCGATGGCTAACTATCTAAAAGTCGTCCCCGCTATCAAGACGGATGATTACTTAATACCAGTTAATGTCGCTCGACTCCCTAGCCCAAACAGCACTTCTATCACCTATGACTTACTTGAGCAAAAGGATTATTTGGCGAAGGCGAAAGCTGACACGTCTCATGTCAGTATTAATCAAAGCAGTCATCAAATCAGTAATCAAAGCAGCAGTCAAAATAACAATCCAAACAAAGTAATGGGAAATAGTAATTCACCAAAATCCCTATATCTGGCTCATTGCGCCAGCTGTCACGGTGTCGATGGTTACGCGCAACCTGATGCCCGCTATGCCGCTATCGTCGGTCTCAGTAGCATCCGCCGTGCTAAACCTGATGCACTTATCGGCGTAATTGCGTTTGGGGCAAAAGGTTCATTCAACACTGCACCCAAGATGCCAGGCTTTGAAAAAGACTTGAGCCACGCACAGATTGCTAGTATTACTAATTATGTGCGAATCAACTTTGGTGGCCTATCCAGTAGTGATGTGAGTGCTGACGAGGTTAAGCGAGTGATAAAAGAGAAAAGCTAACCCTAAAAATAAATCGGACTGTTTGCCTCTTATACCAATATAGAGACTGAGCACCACAAGGATAATCAAATGAAAGATTTGCTGCATTCCCCTACACGGCGACAACTGCTCTCGATGATTGGTAAGACGGCTGGCGCGACGGCCATGTATCAGGCAATGACCACATTAGGCTTTGCCTCAGAGTCTAGCTTTCAAAAAGAAATAGATCTAAAAGGCGCCCCTGCTGGAGCCAGCATCGTTATCCTGGGTGCGGGCTTAGGTGGACTGACTGCAGCTTATGAATTACGCAAAGCAGGCTATAAAGTTACTGTCCTTGAGTACCAAAATCGCGGCGGTGGACGCAGTTGGACGCTAAACAGTGGGGATAAATACACGGAATTAGGGGGCGAAGAAGTCACCTGCGACTTCGAAAAAGGCAACTACTTCAATGGTGGGCCATGGCGACTGCCCGTGCATCACTATGCAGTCTTTCATTATTGCAAAAAGTTCAATGTGGCATTACAGCCCTTTATTCAAACCAATGATCGTGCTTACCTACATCGTACCAACCATTTCAATGGTGCGCCGCAGCGCTTAGGTGACGTGCAGAGCGATATTCGTGGCTATGTATCAGAGCTATTATCCAAAGCCGTCAATAAAGGCAGCTTGGATGATACGGTGACTAAAGAAGACAAAGAAAAACTGTTAGAAGGTCTCAAAGGCTGGGGCGTGCTCGATACTGATTATCGCTATGTCAAAAGCCATGAGACGGGCAAACATCGTGGTTATAGCGTCTATCCAGGTGGTGGACTGATGCCCGATGCCAAACCCTCTACGCCCATCCCAATGGATAAGCTGCTCAGTTCAGGCATGTGGTCTGATCTCTACAACAACTATACGGTTCATGTGCATCAACCCGCTATGTTCCAGCCCGTTGGTGGCATGGGTAAAATCGGTGATGCTTTCACCCGTGAATGTCGCGATATGATTCAGTTCAATGCTAAGGTGACTAAGATTCATCAAGATGAAACGGGTGTCACGGTTGACTATATCGATGCCAATAACTCTAAAGGCAGCAACTCTGAAAGCGGTAACTTTGAAAGCGGTAACTTAACAGGTAGCATTAAAAGTATTCGTGCTGATTGGTGTATTTGCAATATTCCACTGTCAGTATTGACGCAAATTGACATCAATGTCTCAGAGCCAATGAAGCAAGCCATGGCTGCAGTGCCTTATGACACTTCCTATAAAGTAGGACTTGAGTTTAAGCGTCGGTTTTGGGAAGAAGATGAATGGATATACGGCGGCATCACTTATACAGATCTGCCCATTACCCAAATCTCCTACCCTTCACAAGACTTATTCACCTCAGGTTCAGGCGTGTTATTAGGTGCTTACGGCTTTGGAGAGGCGTCTTATAAATTCAATGCGTTAACGCCAAAAGAGCGCATTAACGTTGCTTTAGAATATGGCAAATATATTCATCCGCAATACACCAAAGAGTTCCGCGCAGGTACATCAGTCGCTTGGCATCGTATTCCTTGGTCGCTCGGCTGCTATGGCATTTGGAGTGAATCGAGCCGTCAGCAGTATTACGAGTCGCTTTGTAGCATTGACCATCGTATTGTATTAGCGGGTGAGCATTGTTCTCATATTCCTGCTTGGCAAGAAGGTGCGATACTCTCAGGGCTAGACGCAGCCAAGCGCTTACATCAAAAGGCCAAGAAACTTGGATAACACGTATTTAAATAATAAGTCTGGCGTTGACGCAAGAATGATAACAATGAGACTAGGCACATTAGGAACAATCATGACTATGGTGACATCAAACCCATTTAAATTATCTAGCTCGCTTAGCTCCAGTAAGGCAGTAATGACCCTCGTTGTTGGTGTATCGATAGCGTTAATAACGTTGTCAGGCTGTAGTCAGCATAGAACCGAAAACGTAGCTACTATCGCCAGCCAGCAAACAGCGCCCATGGTGTTTGACAATCAGGCCAGCCGCAATAATGGCGCTTGGGGCGGCGTCTATCTATCAAAAGAAGCGCTGACACGCCCGCCTATGGATATCGTCGACATCAGTGCTATACCAAAAATGAGTGACGATGCCAATTTGCAAAAATGGTTAGCCAAATTTGAAGGCAGTACACAAGGTAAGACTGGGTTTTTCGCGACGGATGGTAAGAAGCTTTATGACGACTCCTGCGCGGGCTGTCATATGCTCAAAGGCGAAGGTGCACAGGGAGCGGGTTACTATCCACCATTAGCCAACAACAGTAAAATGGAGTCTAAATATTACATCATTAGCATCCTTATCAATGGATTACGCGGTATGCCCTCTTTTCATAGCATGATGAATGATCAGCAGATAGCCGCTGTTACCCAGTACGTGCATAGTGATTTAAATAACTATACTGATACGGTGACGACTGACAACGTATCTCAGCTGCGCCATGACTTTCCACCGGGATCTGATCCTAGCGAATAAGTATGCTGACGACGGCTAATATATAGTCATTCTCTATCATCAGACTTTGGACTTCAGCATAATTGTCTAGCTCTGCTTAAAACAGACAATCTCTATATTCAAACGACAACATATGTCTTCTAGAGGGATTAATCTTAAACACACCGCTATCAACATTGAAGGACTGCTTAATTTTATCTTGACTGACCATTGCTATGCCGTTACTGTTTATATTCAACAATTGGACTATTGACTGCCATTTACATTGTAAACTGTAGACCGTACGCATCAGCTATCTATTATAAGAAAGGTCAATACAATAAGCGTCAAGCGCTCTCTAAAATTTCATAAAAAGTGTCACGGATAGCCGCTTTGAAATAACTGGGAGACAAGAGACCCGACCTATAGTTGAGTTCAAGTAATTTCGATACAAGGAAACCGAGTGCAAGCTATACATTAGTATGGTTAGCGAGGGTGACGATGTAGCGAATTTATGTGGATTTTACTATACATATTTTGAGGTAGTCTGCATGCGTATATACTTATCTAATTGCTATGAACACCTCCTTCAAAGGCTATCAAACCGCATAGCTGCGCCGCCATTACGCTTCATGATTTTCCTCTTAATGCTTATCCTTATATCCAGCTTATTGACCGGTTGTACGCAACGAGTCTGGAACGAAGCCATGGCAGATACAACCACCACTCGTTATGACTTTGATAATACGTTACCTCAAAACTCAGATGATGTATTTGTGGTGCTCGCCTTTTCTGGTGGTGGCACACGGGCAGCGGCGCTTAGCTATGGCGTGCTCGAAAAACTGCGTGACACCCCAGTGACTATCAATGGCATAGAGCGCCGACTGTTAGATGAGGTAGATGTCATCTCCTCAGTATCAGGCGGTAGTTACACCGCTGCTTATTACGGCTTGTTTGGTGATGATATTTTTGAGCGGTTTGCCCCAGAGTTTTTATATGAAGACTGGCAATCTCGACTGATCAGGCTTGCATTACGTCCGAAAAGCCTAATCGCCATGAGCAGCTCTGAATACAATCGAGGCGATCTGGTAGCGGATAACTTAGACAGTAATCTGTTTCAACAAAAGACTTTTGCGGATATGGGTCGAGGCAAATTACCTTACGTCATCCTCAATGCCAGCGATCTAAATAACGCCATGACCTTCTCATTTACTCAGCAGCAATTTGATTTTTTATGTTCAGATTTATCGAGCTATCCCGTGGCCAATGCAGTGATGGCCTCTTCATCCGTACCCGGCATCTTTGCCCCCATAGCCCTACGTAACTTTTCTGACTGCGCACAGCGAGAGCAATCTTGGGTGGATGAGGCGCTGAATCAAGACGATCATCTACCACGCAGTTACGCAATCGCCCGTGCATTGGATCGCTATTCACAGCCAGATCGTATGCCTGTCGTTCGCTTGGTAGATGGCGGCGTCACTGATAATCTAGGGGTTCGTGGCTCGATGATGAGTCCTGTGACTCAATATGGCGACGTCCCAAATATGGCTGGTGCATTTAGCCCTGATAAGTTGCGTCAGGTCAAACAAGTGCTAGTCGTCATTGCCAATGCACAAACCTACTCAGAGCATGACTGGTCTTTAGAAAGTAAAGATCCTAGTTTCCTCGAAACCATTTCAGCCGCCAGTGAAGTCGCATTAGGTACTTTGAATAATGACACTGTCTCATCGGCTAAAAAAGAGTTCTTGCAGTGGAGCGAGCATGTGAATGCTCAGCGCGACTCAGCCTCTCCTCAAGTTGCAGTTCACTTTTCAGTATTAACCTTTGATCAAGTAAAGGATAAAAACGAACGTGCAAAGTTCGATGCGATGCCAACGACCTTTCACTTGCAACCTGAGCAAGTCGATGATTTGCGCTCACTTGGCAGCAGTCTGCTTGATCAATCTGAAGAATTTCAAAACTTTCGTAAAGCCCTTCAGTAATATACAAACAAGTACCTTAAACTAAATAATCTAAGTCAATCGAGCTATTTAAAAATCTCGATTAAGCTTAACCATTCAATTTGAGCGATTACTCAAATTAACTTGAATGCTTGCTTAAGTCCAGTTACTGTAAGAGCTACTAACGCTTTTGCTCTAATACTTATAACTGCAAAGTGCCAACATTTAATACGTTTATTCAACACACTTATATATTAAAAGGAGCTTTTATGCCCTCTAACCTATCTCCTTCAATCATCGTATTCGATGTCAACGAGACATTATTAGATATCGACACCCTCACACCTTTATTTGCTCGTCTGTTTAACAATGAGAATATATTAAGAGAATGGTTCGCTCAGTTGGTACTGTATTCGCAAGCCATGACTTTATCCGGTCTTTATACATCTTTCGGTGAGCTCGGTGTTGGCACATTACAGATGACAGCTGATATCCATCAAGTCACGCTAACAGATGATGACATCCAAGAATTCAAAACCCGCATGGGTAACATGCCCGCTCATCCTGACGCTGCGCCTGCATTGACCAAACTACGTGCAGCAGGGTTTAGACTCGTGACATTGACCAATTCAGCGAGTAGCACCTCGCCTACACCACTTGACAAAGCAGGATTGAGTGAGTTTTTTGAGCAATCTTTTAGCGTTGAGACAGTAGCGAAGTTCAAGCCTGCACCTGAGACCTATCAAATGGTGGCTAAAGAGCTATCGGTGGAAATGTCTGATATGTGCCTAGTCGCTTCTCATCTTTGGGATACGATTGGTGCACAAGCAGTTGGCTGCCAGGGGGCTTTTCTCACAAGACCTTACAACGCTATGTTACCCGCGCCTAATGTCCCAACCCCTGACTTTATAGCGTCAGATCTTGTCACACTGGTTGAGCAAATTATCTCAAAGAAGAAAAAATAACCTTAAAACTATAAAAAAGGAATATTTATCATGAATGAATAAATAGCAGGAATAATTGCAGGATTTATTGCTACTATCGTCATGTCTTTACTACTCATGTTCAAAAGTATGATGGGACTGATGCCTGATTTTAACATCATCGCGATGATCGCATCCAAAATGGGTGATAGTAAAGCCATCGCTTTGGTGGCTCACTTTATGATTGGTTCTATCGGCTACGGTATTGGCATCGTATTAGCATCTGGTAATAATTTACATAGAAACTTCGTCGGACTAGGTATCGGGATAGGTTTTGTAGGTTGGCTTGTGATGATGGTTGCCGTGATGCCAATAATGGGTAAAGCAATGTTTGGCTTAGATATGCCAAGCGGTTTCATGATACCTATCGCAACCTTAATGCTACATCTCGTCTTTGGCGTGGTATTAGGCAAAGCTTATACCAAGCTCGTTCATAAATAATAAAGCTTATATACAACAATCCATTTATTAATGTAGTTTGAATTTGTCACTATTGACACGCCATATCGCTCGTATCCTTTTCAGCACTCTCTGTGTTGCATGAACAAAAGTATGTGCGATATAGTTTTTATTGAAAATATATAAAATGAGCTTACTCACTATAGTAAATGTCTCTGCTGATTGAGGTGACTACCCGTCGAAGTAGATAGAATATAATTATTACATCACGTACCAAAAGCACAACCCTGAAGTCACACTTAATAGACCTAAACGATAACAAGGATGATATATGAAAGTACTTAGAACCCCTGATTCGTGTTTTGCGAACCTATCTGATTACGACTTTGAGCCGAACTATTTGATGGTCGACGATAGCGAAGGGGGTGAACTACGTGTGCATTACCTCGATGAAGGCCCAAAAGATGCCGCTCCAGTATAACTGTTACATGGAGAGCCTTCATGGTCTTATCTATATCGCAAAGTCATTCCAATATTAACTGCCGCTGGTCATCGTGTGATTGCCCCAGACCTTCCTGGTTTTGGACGTTCGGATAAACCTGCGTCTCGTGAAGATTATACTTACCAGCGTCACGTCGACTGGATGCAATCGGTACTTGATCAATTAGATTTGAAAGACATTACCCTGTTTTGTCAAGATTGGGGTGGTCTAATTGGCCTGCGACTTATGGCAGCACACCCAGATAAATTTGCTCGAGTAGCAGCTGGTAATACCATGCTCCCTACAGGCGACCATGATCCAGGGGAAGGCTTTCGAAAATGGCAAAAATTCTCACAAGAAACGCCATTATTCAATGTAGGCGGTGCTATCAAGAGCGGTACTACCACAGAGCTATCACAGGCGGTAATCGATGCTTATGATGCACCGTTTCCTGATGAGTCTTATAAAGAAGGCGCCAGACAGTTCCCTCTACTTGTCCCTACGACACCGAATGATCCTGCCTCAGACAAGAACCGTGCAGCTTGGGTTGAACTGAGTAAATGGACAAAGCCTTTCATCACCTTGTTCAGCGATTCAGACCCAGTTACCAACGGTGGCGATAAGATAATGCAAAAGCTTATTCCGGGAACCAAAGGTCAAAACCATACGATTATTACCAATGGTGGGCACTTCCTTCAAGAAGATCAGGGCGAAGTATTGGGTGAGCTTTTGGTTACGTTCATTAATGACAATCCTGAATAACCTTTTTACTATAGTCAGTTCAATATAATTTGGATACAAGGAAGCCGAGTGAAAGCACTACAAGTAGTAGGCTAAGCGAGACTGACACCGTACCCAATTTATAGAGGATTGACTATAACTGGCAATATTTTAATAATCATCTGATAGCAAAGCATTAGACAATATATTAAATGACGTCATCACCATACCAGTAGGGCTGGCAATTTTATTAAATTGCCAGCCCTATTAAGTTGTTAAATCCTATTTACGCTATCCAAGCAGGTTACAGTGTCAGAGCCTCATGGCTGCTTATCGTCTATGTGAATTTTCAGGTATATCACACTTGATCAAACGCTCTGTTGAGAACCATCAGCTTGAAATAATTTCTGACAACTTGGGACAGACGCATTATCTCTATCCCCTGCTGCCAGATACGGCCATTTATTATGCAATTGCTGCTGGCTTACGCAACTGTTTTATCAGTGCGATGCCAGCCAATATGAGTACGGCAAATAGCAATAGTGCAAATAGCATACACATCATCATGCCACCCATGCCCATACCTTGCATCATGGTTCCGTTCATCATTGCTCCATTCATAGCGGTATCGTTCATCATCGTACTTCTCCATGGTTCTAAATTTATGGTACTGATATCAAAAATGATGTTTAAGCATTTCATTTTCAATAGGTTGTTTATCATTGATAATAGTGACACCCTATCCATTTTATAGAGGATTGACTATAGCGTTACAACTGCTGCTGAGCAGACGTAATATCAGCATATACTTCTGTTGTGCCATCTTTATTCATCTGCATTACTTGGTACGGCATAAATTTATCTTGTTGCTCCATACCAGGACTGCCCACTGGCATACCCGGGACAGCAAGGCCAATGGCTTGTGCCGGCGGGCTCGCTAAGAACTGCGCCATATATTTTGTAGGCACATGACCTTCGAAGACGTAGCCATCTGCGGTAACGGCCGTATGGCAAGTGCGCATCTGCTGCGGAACATCATAACGATCTTTAAATAAAGACAAGTCTTCAGGATGTTGAACACTTGCATTCAAACCATGACTTTCTATGTGTTCTATCCAGTCCTCACAGCAGCCGCAATCTGGCGTTTTGTAGACAGTGGCTGAAACATTTTTAAGTGATGTAGACGAGTCGGACACAGGAGTCATGACTGGCTCTATCTCAGCAGCGCTTGTTTGTACTGCTTGCGAGTCAGTAGTGGCGGATTTATCGTTTGATACACTTTGTATATTCTGCTCATCCGTACTTGGTTGGCTACAAGCAAAGAGTAACGATGTCAGCGCCACTAACAAAATATGACTCGATATCTTGTGATGCTTATACGTATAAGTACTATTATTGTGTCTCATAAGACCGCCTCTAATTTGTTTCGTACCAAGATTAATTTAATATTGAGATAGGCTTGTATTTAAATATACACCAATCAAGCTGCCATTGATTTGAGTGGCTACATCAAGGAACTCTATTGGTTTGATTCGATGCTAATAAAAACTATAGGGCTAGTAGGATTGACATTACAGTCCATTAAATTAGCATGAAGCATACACGGTTGATTCTGACTGATAGATGACACCAACATGACAATTTTGTCATGTTGATGTCTTTGGATTCTAATGCGCGACCGTTTCCTTTAATATGAGGTTTAAACCTGATGATTATGTCAGCTGTATGATTTCTATCAAACATATACTGCCACACAGAATTGACGCATCAAAAACTGATATAACTTGAATCCTAAACACCTGATAGCATTAATGGCATCTACCCTATCCATACCCATGCCCTTCAGTTGTGATAAATACGCGCACCATACTAAATAGAGAAAATATGAAAGTATTACTGGTTGAAGATGAAATAAAACTCGGTGAATATATCAAAAAAGGATTAACCGAAGCAGGTTTTATTGTAGACCACTATATGACTGGTTTAGATGGTCATCATGCGTTGATGACAGATGATTTCAGCGTGGTAGTCATGGATGTCATGTTGCCAGATATTAGTGGCTTTGAGTTAATCCGCAATTATAGAGCGGCTGGAAACTATACGCCTGTATTATTTTTGACAGCAAAAGATGATCTGAGCGACAGAGTCAAAGGTATCGAAATTGGTGGGGATGACTATCTGACCAAACCTTTTGCTTTTGCTGAGTTGATTGTAAGAATCAAGAGTTTGCTACGCCGTGCTAATCAAGCAGATTATAAAAGCAGCATCATGCAAATCGCAGACTTAAGGATGGATCTCTCCAAGCGCACAGTCAATAGAGGTCACACCACCATAAAACTTACTGCTAAAGAGTTCTCTCTACTGCAGTTCTTTTTAGAGCACCATGGCGAGGTGTTACCGCGCTCTGTCATCGCCTCTCAAGTCTGGGATATGAACTTTGATAGTGACACCAACGTCATCGATGTTGCCATTCGTCGTTTACGTCTAAAAATCGATGATGACTTTGATATAAAACTGATTCATACCGTACGAGGTATGGGTTATAAGTTAGATACACCAGACAATAGCAATGACAACGCTGAGCAAGCATACAATGAAGAGTAACGTCCACAATCGACGCTTGCCTTTGCTATGGCGTACTATTTTCTTGCTAACGATATTTGTCGTTATCTCTCAAGCCATCATCTATATCTGGGTTCAGCGCTCTGTCAGTAACCATTTCGATCAAATGGATACTGAAATGCTGTCTCATGCCGCCTTCAACCTGCGTAAGCGTGTCAATGGCACTGATCAACAAACGACTCTATCTAATGCTTTGACATTATCTGCACCTGCTGATGCGGATCACCTGCATTCTTCATGGCTTGATTACGATATAAAAACCCTTATTTTTGATAAAAACGGAAAACTGCTATCGAGTGCCCCTAGCGAATTTTCAGCCTTTTTACCCGAAGACTTTCAAGTATTGCCATTATGGGACACCCACCATGAGCAACAGTTTTCATTGGCAATGAACGGTAAAAACTACCATGCCATTATTATTCAAAACAACCAAACATTGGCACTGATTGCCTTACCTATCGATGTTCATCAGCAATACCTATTACACTTCAATCGTCAGTTAAGTATTATTTTAGGGATTATCACCCTGCTACTAATATCAGTGGCCGCCATGAGTGTCTACTGGGGTTTTGCACCGTTATCTACCATCGTCCAAAAAATGAAAGGCATTAATCCTGAGCGCTTGGATGAAAGGGTCATCGTTACTGATATGCCTCGAGAGCTACGACCACTGGCTGAATCTTACAATCTCATGATGGCAACCCTTGAAAGCAATTTTGAATCGCTGTCTCGCTTTTCAGATAATATCGCGCACGAGCTACGCACTCCGCTTGCCACGCTCAGCACCCAAACTCAAGTAATGCTGAGCAAAAATAGAAGCTGCAATGAATATGTCGAACAGCTGCATCATCAGCATGACACCCTCGAGCATCTGTCTGCGCTAATCAACAATATGCTACTGCTCGCAAAAACCCAAAAAGGACTGTCTGACTCACAGCTCAATCGTATCGATACCGAGTCAATGATGACCAACCTTATCTCTTACTATGAGCTGGTAGCAGAAGAGCGTGACATCACCTTTCAAAAAACAGGTAACTTCCAAGCAGTATTGGGAGATGAAAGTTTATTGCAGAGGTTATTTGCCAACTTGATATCAAACGCCACTTATTATGCAGCGAGTGATAGTAGCATCACTATTGAAGCCTTTTCGATTGAAAACTCTGCGCTGACGCATACAACTAGGAGTAGTCTACAAAAGACTTCAGCACCTGCATTAAAGCAATCTTCTCTAAAAATCGTGATGACCAATCGTTTAGAGGAACCAATGACCCAGCTAGAGGTAGATAAATTATCTGAGCGTTTTTATCGTCATCATAAGACAGACAACAAGCACACAGGAGCGGGCTTAGGATTATCAATCGTCCAAACGATTGCACAAGCTCATAGAGGTAATGTCAGCATCACTATCAAAGATGATTATTACTTTCAAGTCAGTGTTGAGCTATTGAGGGCCTAATTTAAGTGAGAGCCATCTAAATTAGGGCTGTACTTTAACGATGTGTTAGAAAATCTCAGTACTAATTAGTACTAAACAGGAATAACCACCAGATCACTTCCTTATTGCCATGGCTGAAACTCAGTCATGGCTTTTTAGTATAAATAATAAGTTAGTCCTATCAGCTAGCAACTTTTCTAAATCTTATAAAATCCTTTACCTATTGCAAATATGCCGTCTGACTCCCCTCTCAATGATGATCTAGATAGTTGGCTGGTGTGGCATATCAGAATGTAGTAAGGAGCTAGCGGAAAAGCAAATTGATGATATTGCGTAAGTATGCTCTCTAGAGTATTGCTAACGTACCTATCACTCGCACAACTCACGTGCGTTAGTGTGAGTAGTTGAGTATTGGCTAGAAAACGTAACCTTTCTTTAA
The DNA here is from genome assembly GCF_055522395.1 of Psychrobacter sp. TPE 89C. Lineage (NCBI taxonomy): Bacteria > Pseudomonadati > Pseudomonadota > Gammaproteobacteria > Moraxellales > Moraxellaceae > Psychrobacter > Psychrobacter sp. TPE 89C. Next base: position 24,678 of record NZ_JBVFXW010000015.1, on the reverse strand, counting down.
CTTTCATAAATGTACTTAACACTGCAATCCGTTATGATTTCCTTATTCGATAGAGCGACGTTCTATTTGTATATTTCTAACCACTCAATAAATACTCATACTTATAATGAGATTAAAAGGACCTTACTATGAAAAACTTTAACTTGAAAAACATCGCTATCAGCTCACTATTGGCTGTATCTACTTGCTTTGCTATGATCGGTCCAGCGAATGCTGCACCACAAGTGATCGTTGTCAAAGACAAACATTCAGCAAAAAAAGTGGTAGTCGTTAAAAAAGCCCAGCCTAAAGCGAAAAAAGTAGTAGTCGTTAAAGCAAAACATAAGGCCAAGCAAGTTGTCGTAGCGAAAGCAAAACATCCAACAAAGAAAGTGGTCGTCGTTCGATAGAGCAACTTTATATTCATACCTCTTTAACCACTTAATAAATGCTTATAATGAGCTTAAAAGGGCTTTAACATGAAAAAATTCAACATGAAAAACATTGCCATCAGCTCACTAATTGCTGTGTCTACTTGCTTTGCTGCGATTGGTCAAGCAAATGCTGCGCCTCAACCAGATACGCATCATTTGACCCAAAAACAAAAAAATTCGATAGAGGCAAAACAAAAAGCCAAGCACAATGCAGAACTTAAAGCCAAAGCTAAACACAAGGCAGAATCAAAGCACCACTCAGATCTGAAATTGAAACAAAAAGCCAAGCATGATGCAGAGCTGCGAGCAAAACAAAAAGCTAAGCAGAAAGACGCGCATCATGACAGCAAAACAAAGCACAAAGATAGTAAGTTTGAACAAGATAGAAAACATGGCTAAGTAAAGAGAGCTGTTATTCATGTCTATTTATACGACTGTATTAGACTTACAGCTTCGGGTCTACTGATGACAGACCCTAGGGCGTGTCCTCATTTTAAAAATGGTGATAAAAATGAGATAAATTGCCGTCAAACGAGGAAAATAGTGCAGATAATATCGAGATATTGACCAACTATTTGACGATGTTTGGCAAAATTTAGCTGTTTTTAGCCCATTTAGAGGACACTCGTTTAAATTGAGGACACGCCCTAATATTAAGAAGAAAAAATCACTATCTCATCGCCTTCCTGCCATGGCTGAAACTTAGTCATGGCTTGTATGAATAATGGATGCGCCAACCAATTTTTTAGCCATAGTTGCAATTTCGGATAAGGCAAACTATAAAAGATATCACGATCTACATGGGCAAACTGGCGAACGAACGGCATAATACCAATATCAGCAACAGTCACGCTATTGCCTAGTAGATACGTATTATTAGTCAATAACACTTCTAAATCCTGCAAAAAAACTTCACCCTGTTGCCGATACTCTGTCTGAGTCATTTCAGGATAACGATCGGCATATTTGTAGCGATCGAGCCACTGTTTAAACTCATTGTCGTTTTGTGCAATCAAAGATTTACCCTGAGATAAAACGCTTGCATCCAGCAGTCCTTGCGGATCTTTTTGCTCAAGAGCCCACATCATTATTTCTGCACTTTCTTCAATCACCGACTCATCTAAAAGCTGTAATACTGGCACCGTACCTTTTGGACTAATCGCTAGCATCTGCTCTGGCTTATTCTTTAGCGTGATTTCTCGTAGCTCTACCGGTAACTCGGCAAATAATAAACCAAGACGAGCACGCATAGCATAGGGACAGCGACGAAAAGAGTACAAGCAAGGCAGTGAAGCGTTCATAGAGATTTCCATAGTTGAATAGGAATTTAATAGTAGCTAGCAAGCAAAGAAAAAGTAGCAGGCGCAGACCCACTGACATCAATGTGCATTAATGAGTTGTTGGATATTCGATAGATTTATAATTGGCCACCGCTTCTACCAATGACTGTGGCAGATAATACTCTGAAAGATGCGCATGTGGATAATGCTGTTCAATCCACGATTGATAGCTATGAATGGTTAGCGTACCACAATATAATAAATATAAAACCTGCACGCCGATGCTACGTGATAACCCCATCACGCAATGGAAATTGATAATCGTGGTGAGGCTATCCTTTACCTGACCATTTTTTACCTGACCATATTTTACCTGGCTCCCCTCTACCCGACTCTCATTATTAGCGGTTATCGCTCGCGTTTTAGCTGATTGCGTCAAAGCATCAATTCGCTTAAATAGGTCAATATAATCTTTAAGCAATACATCACTCAATGGCTGCAAGTCCAGTAAAGGCAAATATAAGTAATGAACCGGCATCTTAGTGATATCGTTAGCAACTACTTCAAGATGATAAATATGACTAGATATCTCAGCGGCTAAATCAATGACGATAATCTGATAGTGAACCGAGGACGGCAGTTTTTCTAATGAGCGCGACCGCTCTAGTGAATCGTAGCCAAACAACCAATACGTTACGTGGCTATACAAATCAGCCTGCCTCAATCGAGGGGAAGCCACAACTTTGACCCTGTTATTAATCGCATATGGTGTGAGTGGATATTTTTGACTTTTCGAGGTAACTTTAAAATACCACTGTCCCAAAAACGACATACCGTTATAAATAATAATGATGGGCGCAAACTTCATCCAAGTATATACGGTGAGTCTTCCACTATTCGACTTTTGAAACCAGCGTGTATCCTGTATTGATTTGGCCTGTTGATAAGCACAAGCCAACATCGTAAAACTGATCAGCCAATATGCAGCAATTATAATGGCTAATTTTTCTACAACTTCAGAAACTATCATACTTATATTGGCAAGGTAAAACCCTCCTATCGCTATCAACAAAAACCCGATACTACCCACTGCCAGATACTTGATGACCAGTGCGTTACGGATTCTGTTCGAGAGCATAAGCACCAAAACGGCCAACACTGCCCCGCCTAGCATGTCTAGAAAATGATGTTGATACGTCAACACCGTTGAAAGTGCTATCAATGTACATATACCAGTAAGCAACAGTCGATAAGTGACTGAAATCCACTGTTTTTTAGACGCTACTACATCCCACAACGACACCCCAAGCAAAATGGCATAACTGACATGCAAAGATGGCAATTGATTAAATGGCTTGTCCACCAACTGTAAAAACTGATAGCCGAATTGCGTCCAATCATCAGGTATCACTCGATTGAATGAAAAACGAGCAGGATAAAAATAGAAAATCAAACAGGCAAAGATGGTCGCTAAGATTAGGCGATAGCTCAGTAAAGATAATTGCGTAGACGTGCGTACTAAAAAAAAGCTGACAACAAATAAAATCAACGACCAGCTATAAGGGACAATCATAGCTGGAATGAAAGGAACGGCGCTATCGAACGGCGTGGCTATATTGTGAATGCTCGAAGGCGCTACCTCATATAATGAAACACTATACAAAGTCGTCACATTATAAAGCAGATAAAATATGGATAACGCAAGACATAGATGTCTAAAACGTGTTGATTTCGATGGAGCATGAGTTGTGGACGAAAGGTGCGTAGACAAATTATTCTACTTGTATCTAAATTATATTGAGTCGACTATATAGCTAAAGGATGAAGTATAGCAAATCACTTTTTATAAGATACAACGAAGACAAAAAAACCAACCTTTGGAGGTTGGTTTTTTATTGCCACTACTGCTACATATAATCGATTCAATTTAAAAGTAGTACAAGGCAACCGAGTGTAGATGTATATTAGGGTTTGTTGAAATTAATTGACTGTATGACGTACCAGCACTTCATTGTCTAAAATGACATTGGTTGACCATATAAAACGCGCATCATCATCTGCGTCATCGAATATGTCTGAAAAGTCAGTGTAAGCCGACTTATTATCGACCCCAATCTCATCATTGGTAAATAGTGTTGCCTTTGACCAAGCACTATCGTCAAAGTCTTTTGCGTACCAGTTTGTAGGCACTTCCCAATGTAGGGCGTAGTCCTGTGACCCTTCCTCAAGTCCTTCAGTTGAGCATCCTGAGGTTAGACGTAATGCGCCCTGCTCTGTCGCACAGCTAAGGTCACGAATTGGCGCACTATAGAAAGTTTGTGCTTTCCAGCTATCATCCGTTTTGGCGATGATTTTATTATCTGCATTTTTAAATACTGCAACCATGCCACCATCACCCGGATGATAGGCATGACCCTGATTGTCCTCTGAGCCGATACCGCTGTTTTCTTCCCAATCGACCAGTTTCATCGCCACGGTAAAAGGCTGCTTTACCTTAAATTGTAGAATGTTTGAGTTGAACTGGGTAAAAGGAACATTGTCTTTGCCTACTGCAATACCATTAATATACATCTCAAAATAGTTGTCTGCAAAAACATATGCCGTCACTACTTCACCATCCGCATTAATCTCGATAATGTCAGAAGGATCTAATGCATCACGTGCCTCTTGAGCTGACGCATAACTCACGCCAGTACAAGGATTGTTCAGGTCTCCAGCAAATGGAAATTTGCTATCCGTAAAGTTGACCTCTGCTGGCACGGTCCACGTCTTACCGTCGGTACTTTTGATATGACCAATCGGCGCGTTTCTACCCTTTTTACAGTCGTACAGTGACGGTATATCGATACTCGCCTTGCCCTGTGAGACAGAGGCTGTTCCCTTATAGTTACTCGTTGATGGCAGTTCAGAGTTATTGGCTACGGCAACCATGTTGTCGTGGCTACAAGCACTCAGCGTATAAGTTATCGCTACTATCGTAGCAATAGTCAGGCCTGTTTTTGGTGAGGCAAGTTTCATTTTTCTATCCTATTCAGATGTCTGCATTGAATATGGTAAATATCATTCAATTTAAATATTTTATAATATTATATTACATAAAATCTAATAAATATAACTTTAAGCGAGATGTTTTAAGTATCTGCACATTGAATAATTTTGCTTAGCATGGCTAGAACGTGTCCCCAATTCAATCGATAGTCATCTAAATGGGTTAAAAATGGCTAAATCTTGCCAAACGGCGTCAAATAGCTGACTAATATCTCGATATTATCTGTGCTATTTTCCTTGTTTGACTACAATTTATCTCATTTTTATCACCATTTTTAAAATGAGGACACGCCCTAGAACGTGTCCCCACCAATCTCAACAAGAGCGGTAGCAGAAAGCAAAAAAGCCAGCTTACTATAAGCTGACTTTTGGGTAAAAAAATGACCTGATAAAATCCCAGTATGAGACCTTATTTAGGGCATGTTTGGTTAACGGCAATTAAGCGTCAACAACAATCACTTCACCAGTAATAAAACCATCTACTGAACGCTCGAACGCTTTACCTACCAATGCACTTGGTACTGGCTCAAAACCTGGCATCATCTCACCATACACATCCCATGCTTCGACCAATACTGTTGGATTCACCACGTTAATACGGGTGTTTCTTGGCATCTCTAGCGAAACACATTGCACAAAAGTATCAATAGCACCGCTCGTTGTAGCATCTGCAATGGCGTAAGGAATCGGCTTTTTATTCAAAATACCACTAATCAAAGTAAATGAGCCTGCATCGGCAATATACTCTTGACCAATACGCACCAGATTAATTTGCCCCATCATCTTACTCATCACAGTGGTCATCCACTGTGCTTCTGTCATCTCTGCAAAGCTTGCATACTCGCAAAGCCCAACAGTATTTACTACCGCATCAAAATGGCCAACCGTTTCATAAAGCGCTCTAATAGATTGCTCATTAGTAATATCTACAATGTGATCCACGTCGCCAGAACGACCGGCAGTAATCACCGTATGATTGCCAAGACCGCTTAACGCTGCTTGACCCATTTTGCCCAATGCACCAATTAAAATAACCGTTTTCATTTTTTTCTCCGAGGTTTGTTTTGATGTGTTGATGATAAGCCACTCAACCAACAATTAAAAACAAATGATTCCTGTTAGTGATACAAGTATTATTGGTTTATAGTATTGATTGTTAGCAGCAGATCAACAAGCAGTTGACAACTGGTTAAATACTATGAGGCGAACGTTCTGACAATGGAGAGGTACATTGAGTAAATTAGACAGGTTAGACATCAAACAACTGCGTGTGTTTCAAGCGCTCATACGTGAGCAAAGTGCCTCTAAAGCTGCAGCGCAGCTAGGACTTACGCAACAAGCGGTCAGTGAGCAATTAAAAAAACTACGCGACGTTTTTGATGATCGATTGTTTCTTCGCAAAACCAATGGGTTTATTGCCACCCCCTTTGCACAAACTCTATCCGTGAGTGTTGATAAACTGCTGAATGATTTTAATACCTTGGTGTCACCAACCACGTTTGACCCCAATACCGTTGAAGGCACCTTTGTTGTTGCGGCCACTGATTACGCACAGCAAATAGTCCTACCAACATTGATTGCCCTGATAAGGACACAAGCCCCTAACTTAAAGGTGATAGTGAGGGACTTTGAAATTGATAAACTCAATGAATTGATGGAGAGTGGTCACGTTAATCTGGCGATTGCCTTTCCTGATTATATTCCAGACAGTTATCCTATTTTGACCCTATTTGAAGAGCATCATGTTTGTGTCGCATCGCCAAACGCCACTATTTTGAAAGGCACACCTACCTTGGCCGACGTGGCACAATATCCTAGTATCATCGCCTCACCATCACGCCCTAACTTTAAAGGCTCTGTTGATGACTGGTTTAAATCGTTTGGTTTAAAAAGAAACGTGGTGGTGTCTGCGCCCTGTTTTTCGGTCGTACCACTGTATCTTGAAACAACGGATTCCATTGCTTTTTTGCCTTCTCGTGCTATCAAGGGATTAAATTTAATTGAGATTAAACTTGAACACACACCGGATACGTTCGATGTGATTGCCGCTTGGCACCCACGTTATCATGAAGATGCGTTGCAGCGATGGGTGATATCACTACTGAAAGACAAATGATTGACCTGTAATCAGTCAACAGAGCCTATCAGCTATAACGATTCATACTGTTTCATGTGCATGATGGTTGTCTGCTTGACGATCATCTGCATTATGGCTGTCTGCATAGCTTTTTTGCAGATTTTTCATCAATAAAGCGCTATGTAAATTAAATAAACTAAATCATGAGTGATTATAATTAATTTTGAGAGTTTGGAATTTAAAGAAAGGTAACGGTAATGTCCGGCTTAAGTAACTTTGAGCAAATGAAACCTTTTACATTAAAAATGGGATAACATCTAAAGTTGTCATAATAGCAACTTATTGTTGGCTAAAAATACCTGAAACTTGTTGGAAATATAAGGGTTTTAAACTTATACTTAACTATTTTTCGACTTAAAGGGATTTAGAGATGCATTTTTTAGGGATGATTAGCCAACAGTTAAGTCGGTTTACCGCATTGGTTATTGTTTTGGCGGCAGCCGTGACATTTATAGAACCTGCAACTTTTTCTTGGGTGACAGGCGACACTCAGGTCATTGTGCTAGGGATTATCATGCTTGCTATGGGTATGACATTGGGTAAAGAAGATTACAAAATATTGGCCAAGCGCCCACTAGATATTTTTATTGGTTCTATCATTCAATATACCGTGATGCCGATATTGGCAATTGGTGTGGCTCGCCTATTTGATCTCTCACCCGGCTTAACGTTAGGATTGGTTTTAGTCGGCACTTGTCCAGGTGGCGTGTCTTCTAATATCATGAGCTATCTGGCTAAAGGCGATGTGGCATTTTCAGTAGGCATGACCACTGTATCGACCATCATTGCACCTTTGGTGACACCGCTGTGGTTGAATTATTTAGTGGGTCAATCAGTCGAAATGGATGGTTGGGGCATGTTCCGCTTTATGCTGCTAGTGACATTGTTACCAGTCGCTATCGGCTCTATGCTAAATATTTTATTTCACAACAAACATTGGTTTAACGATGTGCGTGCTATTATGCCAGGCGTTGCTGTCTTGGCTTTTGCCGCGATCGTTGGCGGCGTTGCAGCCGTATTTGGCAGTCAGTTTTTACAATCAGGATTGGTCGTCATTTTAGCCATTGCCGTACACAACTTTGCTGGTTATATCTTGGGCTACTACTCAGGTGCATTATTTGGTATGAATAAGGCCAAAAAACGTACCATATCTATTGAGGTTGGTGTGCAAAATGCAGGCTTGGCAACGGGTTTAAGTACCAAATTTTTCCCTGGTAATGCAGAGTCTGCCATCGCAGCAGCCGTGGCTTGTATCTGGCACTCGGTATCCGGCTCTGTATTGGCAAATATTTTTGCTTGGTGGGATAAGCGTCAGGAAGCAAAACCCCCTACGACTATCGATGTAGAAGAAAACGTAGATCTTGGTAAACCCATCAAAAATAGTTAATATTATTGAAAAAGGTAAAACTGAAAGCACTACGCTAGGGCGTGTCATCTATCTTTTTGATATAAAGACCCACAATCTAAATGATGATACGCCCTAGATTATTAGCTACTAGCCAGCTAATTCAATAGCAATACCCTTGATCGCAACTTCATATCTTAAAACAAATTTATTAAACGACAGTTAATTCATTTTGAAGTACTGTCGTAGAGTGAATGTGAGTTTTTTGACAACTTTGATAAATTCTAAATGCATTTCGCGAGAAAAATTTATACCAGTAGCACATTAGTTTTGCTATGGTTAATGTGGTAAATTGCTTGGACAGTCAAAATAATAAAAGCAGCCAATGAATACCCGTCAATAACAATATATTAAAATCATGATTTTCATATATTGCCAACCCATTTAATGAGAAGGTTAATGATGACTATAGATAATAACGTATTACGTGAGCGCATCAGCTTATTAGGCTCATTTTTGGGTGACGCGATTTCGCGCCAGTCAGGTGAACAAACCGTACAGACTATCGAGACACTGCGTAAAGGGTTTATCCAACAGCGCCGCGAGCCTAATGAAGCAAACAAGCAACAGCTGATTGACTTCATTGCCTCTCTAGACAATCAAGCCTTAAAAAATGTCATTCGTGGTTTTTCTATCTATTTTTTCCTTGCTAATTTGAGCGAAGAGAACTATTTACGTGAACAACGACAAGCCCAACGTCTACAGTCAGAACACAGCTGGGAAGGCTCGTTCCGTCGTACCTTACTGGAGTGCCGTGAGCGCAATATTGAACCCGCTCAAATGCAAGAGCTGATTGATCAGTTGAAATTCATGCCTGTGTTCACCGCGCATCCAACTGAAGCACGTCGTCGTACGACGATGAACATGTTACAAAGCCTATTTACACATAGCGATGCGCTAAATAACCTAACTGAAAACAGCTTTGCTTATGAGCAAGCCAAAGAGCAAACTGCTCAAACCATTGACTTACTCTGGTCATCTGATGAAGTGCGTACCCGTAAACCTTTGGTCTATGATGAGATAAATAACGGTCTCCATTATTTTAACGCCAGTTTGTTTAGTGCCATTCCTAAAGTGTACCGCAATATTAAAAAAGCCATCATCGATATCTATCCTGAGCTGACTGACTATCCACTACCCGCATTTATTAGCTTTGGCTCTTGGATCGGTGGCGACAGAGATGGCAATCCTTTTGTCACGTTTGAAACCACAGAGCGTGCCGTATTAATGCATGCCGATACGGTACTGCGTCACTATCAAGTACTGCTGAAGAAACTACGCCGCCAGCTCATTCACAGTGATACGATCGTGACGATTGAATCTGACGTCTATAACAAAATCAAAAGCTACGACGAATTAGACCAGCGGGTATTTGATTATAATCTCGATGATTATAGCAATGAGCCTTATCGTCGACTGCTCTCTATCATCCTAACTAAAGTCAAAGCCACCAATCGCCGCATTCAAAGCAAAGGCACAGATATCGAGGCTGAAAAGGACGCTTACCGCAATCCAGAAGAGTTATTAGAAGATTTGCGCATCATTCGTCAAAGTGTGAACACACACGACACGGCACATGCAGAAGGATTATTGCTTGATGTTATTCGACTGGTCAAAACTTGCGGCTTCCATCTGGCTGCGCTCGATATCCGTCAAGAGTCGTTTTATCATAGTGAAGTCATTGCTGATATCTTTGCCAGTGCCTCTAACCTGCCTGATTATCAAACGCTCAATGAAGTGGAGCGTCGCGACTGGCTAACACGCTTGCTCGAAAAACCGGGCACACCGCTTATTTATACCGACAATCTCGGTGACAAAACACGCGAGCAATTGGCGCTGATGAACTCAGTAGCGACCTTGCGCAAACTGGTTGGACAAGACACCTTTGGCAGTTATGTTATCTCGATGACCAATAATGCCAGTCAATTATTAGAAGTGTTGCTATTGATGCGCTTTGCAGGCTTGTGCACCGTTGATGCTGATGGCAAATTGTCTGCTGACCTGCCCGTTGCCCCCTTGTTTGAAACCATCGAAGATCTTAAAAACATCGACCAAATATTACCTGCTGTGCTAGACAACCCACTGTATCGTGGATTGCTACAGAACACCGATAATACGCAAGAGATCATGCTGGGTTACTCAGACTCATCGAAAGATGGTGGCATTATCACATCGGCATGGCAGCTGTATAGCGCACAGCAAACCATTAACGATATTGCCGAAAAATATGGCATCAAAACACGACTGTTCCATGGTCGCGGCGGGTCTGTGAGCCGTGGTGGTGGCTCAACTCACAAAGCGATTGCTGCACAGCCTGCTGGTACCCTGCACGGTCAGATTAAAGTGACCGAGCAAGGCGAAGTGCTATATGCCAAGTACGCCAATACGGATACTGCGGTGTTTGAGCTGACCATGGGTATCACAGGTACACTCAAAGCCTGCTCTTCAAGGTTTGTGGTTCAACCAGCTGAGCTGCCAAATTATGAAGCACTGTTTGCACAGTTGGCAGATGCGGGTGAGCAACGTTATCGCGAGCTGACGGACAATACCGAGGGCTTTTATAAATTCTATTCCGAGGTCACGCCTGTACAAGAAATTTCTTTATTGAATATTGGCTCACGCCCTGCCCATCGTAAAAAAGGCCTACCAAGCAAAACCACCTTACGAGCGATTCCTTGGGTATTTGGTTGGTCATTGGCACGCTTTACCCTACCGGCTTGGTATGGCGTAGGCAGTGCGCTGGATAGCGTCAAAAAAGACGAAGCATTGATGAAAGAGATGAATGCTAAATGGCCGTTCTTTAGCGTGTTTATCAGTAATATCGAGATGGCCTTTACCAAAGCCAATATGAATATTGCAGAGGCCTATAGCCAACTGTGTGATGATGAGCCGTTACGCGAAAAAATCATGACAGCAGTGGTCGATGAACATACGCTGACCAATTCAGGTCTTAACTCTTTGCTTGAACAAGAGTCTTTATTGTCTAATCAAGATAACTTGGCCGCATCCCTTCAGTGGCGAGACGCTTATCTAGACCCTATCAACTATATACAGATTGAGCTGTTAAAGCGTGCGAGACAACAGGATACCCCTAACCATACGGAACATGGCGATCTTAATGTAGAAGACCCATTAATCCGTAGCATCAATGCGCTGGCAGCGGGTTTACGTAATACTGGTTAGAGTAGCTTTCGAATAACCAGAATACTGATAAACAACAAACACTAAATATGGAGGTTTCGTTAGCGTAGCCTCCATATTGTTTAAACAAACTCTTCGGAATGATGTGATGGGCTTGTGGATAGACGGACATGTTACTTTCCTATAGTTTTTTATATAAAAGTACGATTAAAAATCAAACTAAATGACAAAAATGGGCGTTCCATTGCTCGTGTATATCGGCTTGCACTAATGCTTGATACAGCCTATCGGACATAAAATAAGAACTCTGAAATAAGGGGTCATGCCATATATCCACATCACACTCTGTCACGGATTGACTTACCGCTAACATATTGTCTTCTATATCATGGAAAGTATTATAAAATGGTGTAGGATAGTTCTTATAGTGATATTCAAGTCTTTCATCAAGCTGTGGATTTATCAGATACTCTTTACGCTCACATAAATTTAAAAAATAAAAAGTATCGTCCAGCCACAGCTCATCGGTAAAGAGTTTATGAATCTTCAGCGGGGTCAGCGTTGACTCCCCTAAGTTAAACTGCTTAAAAACATTTGCACAGGCTTCGTTTAGCACTAACCCACCGCCTTTGACTCGAAATATATAATCTGACTTCTTAGGCAACTCTTCTCTATCATTTTCTAGCCATAAGCTATCTGGAGAAGTGGGAAACTTCTTAAAAGCTTGGACAAGCCTTTCTATATTCGCGCCATAAGACCCTAACTCCTTATTTTTAGCTATAACATCCTTATCCTTTTGATTAGCAAAATATTCTAAATTGCTTGCTTGATAGGCAGGGTAGTCATAAACATTAGGAATATTCATTCCGATTGAATAAATATTGACATGTTCATAATCCAGTATGCTAATCCATACCTTTGGTTCGTTACTCATTTGTTATCTCCTCAGGGTTAAAGTTTAAGTTAGTTAAAAGCTTTGCAGTCATTACTGTCATCAATAGGCACTGCAAAGCTATCTACATTTTCGGAATGATGTGATGGGCTTGCTGTGGGACGGAGTCTGCCATAGTAATGTTCCAAAAGTTAAGCGTTAAAATGAGTAAGATTTAAGTATTAAAGATCGAATATCAAACCAACTGACAAGACACCATCTCCCATTGACTGTCCATATTCGCTTGTACTAGAGCATCATGCAGCGCATCGGACACAAATACATAACTCATCAATAAGGGGTCATGCCATAGATCTAGCTCGCAGCTTAGTGCTGATTTACTAACTAATAGCTGTTTATCCTTAACAGGTACACCACTAGTACCGTATTTGTCTCTACCTTCTATAGTTGGAAATCGTTTGAAAACCTTATCCACCTGTGGGTATTGAATATATTCTCGTCTTTCACACAAATTAAGAAAATAAAAGGTCTCCTCACTACACAGCTGCTGAGTCTCAAGGTCGTAGATTTGCACTGGTGTGAGCGTACTCTCTCCTAAGCGAAACTGCTGTAGCAGCTGAGCACAGGCTTGGGTAAACACAACGCCGCCACTTCTCACAAAAAAGATGTATTCAGACGATGATGGTAGCTTGGTATCACTACTCTCTACCCACAAGCTGTCTGGTAAGTGCTCGGTCTCAAAAAAACCACTGCTAGCTTTGGATAGCTCCAACCTATTTTCTTTATACACTTTTTTTATTTCTAATAACTTAGGATCAGCTGTTTTTTCCCTACTTTCAAATACTTTCCAATACTTAGGAAAGTCATATTTTTTACTATTGGCGGGATAGATATCATAAAAATTGACAGAAGTTGTCATATTAAAGCCTGACAGCCAGACGTTGTTTGTATTGCTCATTCATTTTTCCTTAGTCAGTAGTGTTCAGGTATATAAAAGCTTTACGATAGCCAAAGCAGCATTCGCAAAGCCATACAATAGCTTATACTCGGTTCCCTTGTATAAGAATCATTTGAACGCAACTATATCCCTCATGTCAATGGTTCACAATGCAGGTTATCTGTTACCCCCAACTAGATTACCCACATCATTCACTCCTTTACATGCGCTCTTTCACATGTTAATTGATATTGCCCATTAGGGGATTCGTAATTCAGTGTTTGAATAACCGATATTAGCAATATACCGTAAAATATATTTTTACTTCATGTATATGTAGGATCTGCTCCAATGGAAACGCCTCAAGCAACACCATCTCTAGACATCGCCGTAGCAAATGACTATCAAATAGAATCCGTTGCACTCATTGACCGCGCCATTCAAATACGCTGGAATGATGGTATCGAGAGCACCTATCACTATATCTGGCTGCGTGATAACTGCCCATCGGCTTTTCATCCGCAAACTGGCGAGCGTTGCTTTGATTTGCTGAGTATCTCAAAAGATATCCATCCACTATCCGTCTCTTTTGATGAGACAACGCTGACGATTGAATGGTCAGAACAAGCGCATACCAGCCACTTTGAACAAAGCTGGTTACGTGAGTTTGGGTATTCTAGTGCATTGGCAAAAAACCATAGCAGTCCTTATGAAAGTTGGGATGGCACGTTTATTGACCACATCCCCATGTATGACCAGCAGAGCATCATGACCAGTGACAGCGCTTTATATGAGTGGATGAGTGCGCTGGATAAATATGGGCTTACTATCATTGATAATATGCCAGATGACTCTGATGCTGGCATACAGACAGCCATGCGAGTTGATTATTTACGGCAGACTAATTTCGGTATGACCTTTGATGTGATATCAGAAAAATCGCCGATTAATTTGGCTTATACGTCACTCTCATTACCTTTGCATACCGACTTGCCAAATCAGGAATTACCTCCAGGCTATCAATTTTTGCATTTTTTGAGTAATGAAAGCATAGGTGGCGAATCTACTTTCGTAGATGGGTTAAAGGTGTTAGAAGGGTTACGAAAAGAGCAGCCTGAGTATTTTCGCTTGCTTGCCGAATATGCCATCCCCTTTCGTTTTCATGACAGCGCCCATGATATTCGTGAGCATCACCCCGTCATCAATCTAGACAACTTTGGCAATATTGTAGAAATCAAATACAACGCGCATCTTGCAGATGTTTTTGATTTGCCGAGCGATATTATGTACGACTACTACCTTGCTTATCGAGAGCTGATGGCTCGACTAAAAGACGCTCGTTATAAAATTGAGTTAAAACTAGCAGCGGGTCAAATGGTGGTCTTTGATAACCGCCGAGTCCTGCACGGACGTAACGCATTTGATGAAAACGTCGGTGAGCGTCGTCTCAAAGGCTGTTATGTTGACCGCTCAGAATTTAAAAGTCGCTTACGAACGCTTAAAAAGCAACTGGCTTAACACGATCCACAAGCTAACTGATGCTGTGATTGTGATTGTAATATAAAGAGCAAGAGCAACAGCATCAGTGTTTGGCTCAGTGTCTGTTGATGACCCTAATCTGCTTCCCTTCATGTTCCCTTATGGAAAGCATAAGCGCTCTATCAAGCAGCTTTACGACCTTTCAAAAATAGCACCATGCTAATGATGACGCTAAACACGCTACACATAATAAACACGTTGTGCGCGCCGCCCGGCATGTACTCCATAAATGATGTGAAGAACTGACCAGAAAAAACTGCCATCGTAAAGTAAGATAAGTTACGGCCACGTACTTTAGCAGCACTTAGCTCGACAGTCATATGGTTCAACAGCGGAATACTAAAACCAAATCCAATGCCGATCAATAGCGCGCCTAATACTAATAGCAAGGTGCTGGTTTGCGTAAAGCAAATATACGATAACGCAAATGCTAAAAATGCCAGTGCCAAGACTTTAGGTTCATTTAACCATTTGATTATTTTGGGCATAAAGCCTGCGGTAACGACAGCAACCAAAGAGATAAAGGCCAATAGTTGACCGATTTGTGATTCGTTATAGCTCAACTCATTCATAGTGATGGGCAATAACACGGTTGAGGTGAAAAAGATGGTCATCGCTAAGGTTGAGATAAGATAAACATTTTTTAGAGATAGGCCCTATCGTCTTCAGCAACCTGTGTATTCTCTGCTGTAGCTGCATGATGCCGTGGTACAAACAGTAATAGCATGGCTAAGAATACCCACGCCATTAAATAAATCGATAGCGGTAATGCCCAGAACTGTGAGGCCAGCAACCCACCTAAAAATAAGAATATGACCCCACCCAGCTCTACTGCCATGCCTTGTTTAGCAATCATCTTTAAGCGAGCTTCGCCTTGATACCACGTAGAGATTAATACCGTACAACTCGCCATGACGACCGCCGTTATACCGCCCAATAAAAACCGATTGCTAAACACCTGCGCTGGCCCATGTAAAAGGTAAGCACTGGCACCTGCAAGTCCGTATAAAAACAAACCGATTATCAAGAGTTTGTACGCGCCATATTTATCGATTAACTTGCCAGCCAGTGGCGCAAATACCACCGCACCCAATGACGGCAAGGTGATTAATAGCACGCTGTTGTCGGTAATGCCCAAGCCTGCCGAAATACTGACCAAGCCGGGTGCCAGTAACGTGCCGACCATAATGGTCAAACTGGCAATACACAGTAAGGTAAAACTACCTGCCGTTTTTAATTGGTTCATATGTGTCCCTAGTCGTTTCGATATCCATGTACGGATATAACTGTATTGATATAACTGTACTGATATCACTTATTTTTTGGCGAATGAATTGAATATTGCGCTGATGATGATAAAGACGATGCTGACCACCACCACTCCTGGCCATTGGTATAAGGCAAAGGCTTTGACACCCGCCATAGACCCCAATGCCCCGCCTGTGTAGTAACCCAACATATAAATACCGTTGATGCGGCTTTGAGCTGCCGGATCGATACTAAAAACGCGAACCTGATTGGCCACTTGCGCACTGAATACAGCAAAGTCGATTAAGATAATACCGACAATCAACGACAGCAAATTACCTGCAAACAACCCTGTAATAGCGAAGCCTGTGGCAGCCAGTGCCAACGCAATCATGACTAAGGTTTTAGAGCCCAATTTATTGACCCATTTGCCAGAGGATTTAGCCCCTATCACGCCTGCCAGCGCAATCACACCAAATAGTCCTGCTTGCTGTGCATTGTAATTAAACGGTGCATCACTGACATAAATCGCCAGTGTTGCCCATAGTACATTGAATGAGGCAAACCAAAATGCGCCTGCAAGGGTGAATTTTTGCAGGGATTTGTGTTTTATAAATAGTGACAAGCTACTTTTGATAAGCGGAAAGTAACGCAGTGTGGTTTGCGGGGTGTTGGTTGGCAAAAATACGCGCAGTAATACCCCAAAGATAGCGGCAAGTGCTGCAGACATCACAAACACGCTGCGCCAACCGAACTGCTCCCCTACAAACCCACTTAAGGTTCTGGATAATAGAATACCAATGGTCAATCCCATCATCAGAGTACCAAGGGTTGCACCTTTGTTTTCAGGAGACACCATGGATGCGGCAAATGGAATGAGCTGTTGGGTAATATTAGCGCTGACACCAATCAAAAACACCGATAGCAGCAGTACGGGCAAGCTTGGTGACAGGGCAGCAAAGCCGCATGCTGCCACCAATAAGCAGGATAAAATACCAATCAAGCGTCTACGCGCAATAGAGTCGCCCAATGGTGAGAGGAACAGTAAAGCAAAGGCATAGCCAAACTGCGTCAATGCCGGAATACTACCCAGTTGCGCGTTGGTCAAATCAAACTCATGACCGATGAGCGGTAAAATCGGCTGGTTGTAATAAAGGTTGGCGGCGGTTGCGGCAATCGCTGCGGTCATTAACAGTAAAATAAATCTGCTTAACGACTGGCTTGACGATTGGTTTAGTACTGGTACTGGCTTATCCATTGTTATCTCGGCTTAATAAATCATGCCGCAAGTATAGAGCCTATCAAACCATAACAAAAATGATAGTATATGATTGAATCCATACGAATAATGTATAGATAAAAATTAAGACTGAGCAAGATTTTATGAAAGGCATTAATAAAAGGAATTGATGATATGGATATAAAAACACTCAAAAGCTTTATGGCAGTGGCCAAGTACCAGAGCTTTTCGGAAGCGGCGCGTGAGCTGTACACCGTACAACCTGCTATCAGTCGTCATATTTCATCATTAGAAACAGAATTGGGTGTTGTGCTGTTTAATCGTACTTCTCGTGAGGTAACTATCACGCCCGCTGGCGAGCAACTGCTGAAAGATGCTGCCACTATTTTGACCTTGGCAGAGCAAGCGAAGACACAAGTCAAACGAGCCCATGATGGACAAGTCGGCACACTCAATATTGCGCATCTAAGCTCGGCCTGCCTAACCTTTATGGCTAAACTGGTACGCAGTTATAAAGAAAAATTTCCGCACGTGCATGTGTCATTATTTGAGATGACGGTAACCGAACAGATAGAAGCGTTTAATAATGACCGCATCGATATTGGTTTTTCTAGGCCGCTACCGAGCGCTATTGCTAATGACTTTGTTAGCCACAGTATTTATATCGATAAATTGGTGGCGATTGTAAACCAGAGCCATGCATTGGCCGATCGACAAACCACTGATTTGGCGCAGCTAAAAGATGATAAGTTTATTATTTTTAACCGTGATGAAGCGGTTGGTCTATTTGATGAAACCATCATGCTATGTAAACAAGCTGGGTTTTCGCCCAATATTATCAGTCAACCCAAGCACATGCAGACATTGGTAACCGAGGTAGCTGCAGGCTTAGGCGTAGCGATTGCGCCTTATTGCGTACGCAAACTGTATAGCGATGGCTGTCACTTTATGATGCTAAACAACGTCAGCACACACATACCCGTGCATATCCAATACAAGCAGACCAATAACAGTGCAACGGTTGCCGCTTTCGTAGCAGTGGCATTAAACGCAACAGATGACATACAGCAAAGCATGGCGTATTAAACCCACAAAAAAGCCCCATTCGTCTGGTTTATAGAAAAATGGGGCTTAATACCATTCACATATCAACATACAAGCTCAAAGGTTACTCATTATATCTTTAACACTGAACAGATGTACCAATAAGAGAACCATCAACTCGCAGAAACAGGCACTTTGCGAATCAACCATAAGAAATATGCGCCACCAATAATAGCCGCCACAGTACCCGCAGGCAGCTCATAAGGAAAGATAACATAACGCCCTATCCAATCTGCTATCACCATCACACCTGCACCGAGCAAGGCGGCCAATGGCAATTGACGCTCAATCTTTATCGCACCTAGCGACGTCGCTAAATGTGGCACCATCAAGCCAATAAAGCTCAGTGGCCCGACAGCCAAAGTACTGGCCGTACTCAGTGCCGCTACCAATACCAACAATGCAAGCGTCACAGGCTTGACGGCGACGCCCAAATTACGAGCCACGCCTGTACCCAAACCGAGGATACGCAAAGGTTTTACTACTAGCAAACTGAGTGCAAACAGAATAAAGGCAATCGCAATAAGATACCAAACCGTACTAGGCTGGGCGCTATAGGTCGTTCCTGATAGCCAGCTAAGCATCGCTTCTAAACGCGGATCGCCAGATATCTTTACCATATGCATCACCCCATCCATCATGGCAGCGATCCCAATACCGACCAATAATAGATAGCCTGAACTTACCCTGCGTGCCAGCCAAATAACCAATAGCAACACCGCCATGGCACCAGACAATCCTGAGATAAGCAACGTACCCGCACCTGCGGACAGCCCTAAACTAGGCAGCAGTAAAAACCCTAAAATAACGCCAAGCGCAGCGCCCGAGCTGACCCCCAATACTTCTGGGCTTGCCATTGGATTGCGCGTCAGTGTTTGCAGTAGTACACCAGCGATGGCAAGCATTAGACCCGTTGCCGCCGCGCTCAAACTACGAGGCAGTCGATATTGCTGAGTAATGGCCCAGTCGGTACTGAGTCCCCAGCCATTAATATCTTGGACGAACAAACATGCCAACGCGATGAGCGCAACCACGCCAATACCCCAACGCCATAATACGACCGGCTTATCCTTACCGGTAATCATTGGAGTTACCGTCTCTATCTGCTCACGGCGCTGACGCAAAATCAGCCAGATAATTAACGGAGCACCGAGGATACCCGTCATTGCACCTGCCGGAATTTGCATGTCGAGTATCGGCTCTAGCAATAGCGCAACATTACTGGTCAGCCATAGTAATAGCGCACCCAATACGAAAGCGACGACTAAACGCTTGCTAATAGAAGAAATACCCAGCGCATTGACCAGACTAGCAGCACCCAATCCGATAAAGCCAATCAGCCCAACTTCACTCACGACCAATGCAGTTACGATCGCGACGAGCAACACCACCAGCGCGCGAATACTATTAATAGGTACGCCTAAACGCTTGGCTTGCAAGTCGTCTAAGCTCATTAGGGTCAGTGGTTTTAACAATGGCAGGCATAAGACCAGCATCACAACTGTGGTTATCGATAGCGTCGTACTGGTATGCCAGCTATTCTGTGCCAAAAAACCTGCAGCCCATGACAACATACCATTGCTGCGCTCCGCGAAAAACAACACCAATACATTGGCCACAGCAGCGAGTAAGATATTTACCACTAAGCCTGCAAGTATTAAAATCAACGGGTTAAAGCGACTGGGCGCTGACAAGGCAAATACCAAGCCCATACTGATAATCGCACCGACAAACGCGACATAAATACCGCCATAAATTGCCAAGCTTGGCAAAAACAGGGTCACGATTAGCATGGCCAGTTGCGCACCCACACCCACACCCAAAGTGGTGTCTGATGCCAATGGGTTTTTGACCAATTGCTGGAGTAAAATACTGACAACCCCAAGCAGTCCACCTGCCAATATTGCCACGATACTGGTTGCGACCAAGTGCAGCTGTGTCGCCATACTGGCAATATCTAACTGTGAGCTTGGCATCAACAGATCACCAATCGGACGTGTCCATTCTTGCGCGATTAACGTCCAACCACTCCATAGTGACAAAGCCAGAAGCACAATGAACATGCTCCATAGTCGCCACAGACCACTAGATTTAGAAGTATCTGACCGAGGTGACTCTGGAGATGGGGGTAATGGATTTGTTAGATTTTTCGTGTTCTTTAACGGCTTAGACGACGAAGGTGATGAAAGTGAAGACATAGAATCAACATTATTAGTAGTATTGTCAGCAGGCTGGTTATGAGGATGCTCGGCGGTATGAATGCTCATGAGGCTGCACCACCTTTTAGTGTGACATTTGATAAATTATTTGCCAAACCGACCAGTGATGCCATGCCGCCATAGATCCATACTGGCGGTAACTCGCCCACACAACGATCATGACCATAGCTTAGACGCTGCCAAATCAAGCTGTCATCAATCTCAGCACGCGTGATTGGACTCAAAGGATTGATAATCAATAGGCAAGTATCATTATCTAACGTGGCCAAATCACCCATACGTATCGGCACAAATCCCCATTGGTTGCCCTTACCTAATACATCGAGCTCTTTGCCCATGTGCGCCAATGCAGGCTGAAACAAACTGTTTGCCACATACATACGCATATTATTAGCATCAGCAAACTGAACCACAGCGAATTTTTTCACATTTGGATAGCGCTGTTGTAGCCGTTCACTAGCAATACCTATGCCGTCATTACTTTTTGCAATATAATCTTCAGCCAATTTTGGCTCGTTAATCAGCTTACCTAATTTGCGAGTTGGCTCAGTATAATCGGCCCATGTCGCGGTATCCCCTTTGGCTGCGAACATCACAGATTCAGCAGGGACATCACCATATAAATTGCGGGCATGTTGATAAAATGAATTGTCTACAACCAAATCAACTGGCAACTGCGCTACCAACTCGGCATTAGGCTGATAACGAATACCCAAATCAATCGTCGCTGGCGGTAATGTCGGCGTCCCTACCCATCTGTCCCATACTCTGACATCGCCCGTGGCAATCGGTGGATAGCCCATCGCCGTCAAGGTTGCTGCATTGCCCCAATCAGGCGAGGCAATATTAATTTTCACATGCGGCGCGCCGTCTACCTGAGCAGCTGTTTGAGCAGTTGCCTGAACATCTTTTTGCTCAGCCACTGGTTCTTGACACGCAGTTAGCATAGTGGTTAATGCCAAGCTGATGACAAGAGACAACCTCTTTAGTCGCACCTTTGGAGAGTCTGGTGAGCAGTTTCTGATTGACGGTTTTACGGCGTTTCTGGAGACGTTTTTAGAATGGTTATTTTGATAAAGAGCAGGGAACATAGCGACCTATCTTTTGAGCGAATAAGATGAAACAGGCGAATAAAAAAGATGAGCCAGACATTAAGCGATGGCAACAGGTTGCCCTGTTATAGGATGGCTAAGTAGTTGCATATCAACATTAAAGATATTGTGTAGTATGTCCGGTTGCATGGTACTTTTGATATCACCGTTATGGCAGATGCGGCCTTTTTTTAGAGCAATCACTCGATCGGCATACTGCGCAGCCAGATTGATGTCATGTACGATGATCACCACGCTCAAGCCCTGCTCATCGACCAGACGGCGAATCAGCTGAATGACTTCTAACTGATAGTGCATATCTAGTGCAGCCAGTGGCTCATCAAGTAACAGATATCGCGTGTCTTGTGCCAGACACATCGCCAGCCAAACTCGCGCACGCTCTCCACCTGACAACGTGGCGGTAATGCGGTCAGCGAACGCTTCTACTTGCGTAATACGCATGGCTTCTATTACTTTATCTTTATCAACTTGAGTGGGTTTTTGTAGCCATTTTTGATGCGGATAACGGCCTAGCATAACCAGCTCACGTACCGTAAACCCAGCAGCCTCAGGCAGTTGCTGCGGCAAATATGCCATTTGTCGTGCTAGCTCCTTGCTACTGTAGCTACTCATAGGACGATCATCTAAGCTGACGCTACCGCCATTACTTATCATCTCGCCTGCCAACGCTTTGATCAAAGTTGACTTGCCAGAGCCATTATGTCCCACCAAAGCAACCAATTGATTGGTATCAATCTCACAGCTCACATTGTCTAGCAAGGTGTTCCCTTGACGACTGATAGTCAGTTGGTTTGCACGTAACATAGCGATACTCGTCATTAATTTAAGTCGTGGTATTTATATTGGAAAGCCAATAAAAACCGATTTTACTCGTAAACCGTAATAAAAACAATTATCATTAAGATAAAATACAACTCTTTTAATCTTTCATGCACAATTGTTCGTGAGTACATATATGACCTATTCTATTTCATCTGCTAAAAATGAGACTTATATTCAATCAAATGTTTACACTTCCCTAGATATCCCAGAACTTGCCCATACCATTGCTCATATCAATGAAGAGCATTTCGACGAGTTACTCGGATTTTTGAAAGCGTTTACTTCCTTGACGACCGATGAGATGGATAATGCAGATATACAGTTGTCTGATATTTATGCTGAAGGTATCGCATTACGGGTACAGCCGAACAATTCAGCACATCCGCGCGCAAACGCTCAAAATACAGCCGCGCAAGATCATGATTTTTTTATCCCCTTTACCGCACCTATCACACAGCTTAGCGAACTACAGACGCAATATATTTTGCTCAAGCAACGTGCAGATAAAAAACTCGGCAAAAAAACCATCAAACTGACTGAACAAAAATTCATCGTACAGAACAGCTATCATGTCAGCGAGAACATGCTGCGTCTGGTCTTAACAGTACCAGAAACCAATACCTCTAATCCTGTGCCCGTCAATGAAGCAGGTTATGCGTACTTATTTGATTTAGAGCATAACGTCACTGATGAGCATGACCGCCCCTCACGCTCCCATTGCTACTACACATTAAGAAAAGCCTGGTCAACTTCAGATGGCATGCAGGCATGGGTTGATGTGTTTCTACACGGTGATACCTCTGGCGGTAATTGGGCGAGCTCATTGCAAGCAGGTGATAGCGTAATCAGTAAGCGTGAGTTTCCAGAGAAAGTTGAGCATCTACATGAGGGCCAAGCGCTGCTAGTAGCAGATGAGACTTCGATGCCGACCGTGGCACGCTTACTGGAGCTGTGGGATAACCCTCTACCACCACTTATCCTCTGTGTTACTCAAGATGAAAAAGATCAGGCTTATTTTAATGACGTTAAAATAAACGCTGATAACATGAGCAGTGACATAGAAAGCAATACAGATAATAAATTTATAGTACTGCCATTAGTGACAGGTCAGGTAAACTCAGGAGAAGAGTTAGCCACGTTGATAGACAATACGGTGGGCGACTATCTAGCCACGCATCCGCTAAAAATCGATAAGGTCTGGGGAGCGCTTGAAGCAGGTGCCGCAAAATCACTGCGTCGATTACTCAAACAAAGACTCACATTAGAGCGCGCTGATGCGGTCGTTAAAGTCTATTGGCGTAAGGACTGAAGCAGGCTTAAAGACTAATATAATAAAAGCTGAGTTTATATAAATGATGCTGAGCAGATGAGAGAGATACAAGTTTTGAAGAGACGGAAGTGAGAACATGTTCTGGGGTCTACCCTAAGAACGGACTCTATAGTCACTGACACAAAGCAATCCTTCAAAGCATGGAACAAAGCCAGTATCATATGGTGCATTCAATAATACCGAAAGGAACACAACGTGTCACAAGCTCAGACCACCAGCCCCACTAGCAGTGAAACAACTGGCCTTAGCAAAAAACAGCATTCGTCGTTAAAGATATTAACCGTTGTCGGCTATCTAGAAGGCACTTCTTTCTTATTATTAATGGGCATTGCCATGCCACTTAAATATATGACAGGTATACCCGAAGCAGTAAAATATATCGGTATGGCACACGGTATATTATTTATCGCTTATATTCTTGTACTACTGATTACTGTCGGTAGAATAAAAATGCCGCTTTGGGCCATGCCTGCAGGCGTACTTGGCTCATTTTTACCCTTTGGACCATTTATATTCGATCATTTTTTGAAAAAAACCTTAAACAAGAACGCAGAAAAGTAAGCGTAAAAACATCTTTCTAATATAGATAAACAAGATACCCCAATGCGTCTCATAAAAGACGTATCGGGGTATCTTTTTGCCATTTTATCAATACCACCTTCAATATTTTATTCCTTGTAATGAGTAAGGTAATTACCACTTAATGGCTCTTTATTCGACTAATAGTCAGCCCTGTAAAGCCAAAGAGCAGCGTTAATAGCAACGATAAATAACAGAAAAACGCATAAGGCAGATAATCCAATACCGGTAC
>NZ_JBVFXW010000014.1:0-62554 GCF_055522395.1 Psychrobacter sp. TPE 89C | reverse complement strand
TTAAAATAAATATTTTTCTACTGCAAAATCAGCTGCCACATAAATAATGATGTGCTCAAATACGTATTGACATTGTGTTTGCCAATGACTGATAAGGCTTATTCAGCAATAAAAATTAAATAATAAAAACGCCTGCTAGTGTAGCATATTTTAATTTGACCGCTATCAATCAATTGACGACCAAGATAGTTATTATGCAGCAAATAACACGTCGCTCTTCTTATCCCATAATGCCAATATAACGCTCAAAAAAGCACATCAATACTGACATTATTACTTAACATTCAGTTTAGCGCAATGGATGAGGACTTATAAGAATTTTGGCACAAATTAACGAATTGTCAACACATCGATAGTGGGGCGATACAACCGAAAAGGCAGCCCTCGTGTGCCTATACCGCTACTGACGAATATCTGCGCACTGGCATGTTGATATAAACCTCGCTGCTTACCCAACCGACTATTATTTGACAATGTCGATTGCTCATCGCTTTGTTGCACGTCTTGGGTTTTTTGTGCCCACCAACTGTTCTCTTGAGTGGCTTTCGCAGCGCCCGTAATCAATAACGGTCGCGGCTGTAAAGATTTGGGCAAGTCACTGAGACTATCAAATCGTGAAGCCAAAATAATAACAGGGTTGATAGCATTGGCGATTTCAGCACCAAGCGCTATTTTTGCAGCCGTGTTTGAGTCATCAATATCAGCGAGTCTCTGAGGGATATCTTGCCAGCCGCAGAGCGCTGCAACCACTGAATTGGCATCACTGTCTTGCTGTCTAAAAATATCTTGGTTCAATGGGCGGCTATTCACCGCACCCATATCCATAGTCTTAAGCGGTAACGAGGTACACTGCTGACCGATATAACTGATATCAAGTACATCGAAAGTGCTGGCCAACGTATCTTCTAACAGTGGCTGACCTTGCTTGGTCGTATTAATCGATTGATAGCACAGATCCGACGTACTCATCACCGTATAGACAGGTTTATTGACCGCTTTGAACAGCATGAGCTGCCCAACCAAATCTGCACTTGGATAATACAGCCAGTCGCCTGTAATCAATACGGCATCAGCTGACAAAGCATTGATAGTGGCAACAAGCTTGCGAATATGGCGCGGCTTACCGCTATATATCCCAATGCGTAAGTCAGCTAGCACAGCGACGGTCAGTGGTTTTGATAAATTCAAATCAACAGCATGATGCTCTACTCGTAAACAATTAGGCTGCACCACCACAGTATAAAAGTACATGCCCATTACGAATATGGCTAACAACAATGATGGTACGGACAACTGCGCCAATACTGGTAGCATATTCTGCGACCAACCTATCACCATTAATACGATCCAAACG
Organism: Psychrobacter sp. TPE 89C; assembly: GCF_055522395.1. NCBI lineage: Bacteria > Pseudomonadati > Pseudomonadota > Gammaproteobacteria > Moraxellales > Moraxellaceae > Psychrobacter > Psychrobacter sp. TPE 89C. The sequence goes on along the minus strand of NZ_JBVFXW010000014.1, from coordinate 61,200 downwards.
GGCATGGTATAGGCTGCGTAATAGAGTACCAGTTTCACCCAGATACGCAAAAATCGCTTGGTAGGATTAGCATTGAACGTTTGTAATATTGACCACAGTACGATGTACGCTAGCAATGCTGCTGACGTAGAGATACCTAGTATATATAAAACATGGTCAGTCATAATTACCTGATGGTCGTGTAACGGTATGAGCCTATCAAACAGCTTATAGTCAATCCTATATTAGAGCGCATGGCCTGCTAAATAAATCACTCCATGCGTACGTTTATCATAGGTTGTAATAGTTTATAAGGGCGCGCTTCGATTGTAATAACAACCATAATATGGAGCGTTTAACCCATCAAAATGATTATCTATCGAAATAGTCTTCTATTTCGCTAAAGACACACTTTCAATCATGGGATAAAAAATCAGCCATTATAGAGGTCAGCCTCTACGATAGACAAGTACAATTATCGACGCTCACTGTCACAATTTGTTTACTCATACAGTTTTTAATACTATCTCTCGCATCGGTCATTCAATTTAAAAGAGAGCCAAGACAACCAAGTATCGCTGTATATAAGCGACTTCAAGCAAAATGCACTTGATCTCTCTTTTATAAGGAGTTGATTATCGCTACCCTACTGACTACTCAATCCGTAACCCGATAATCGCAGGGATACCTTGACGGATGACTTCCATCGTCACCACGCCTTTTTCAGGCAGCGATGAAATAGCATCTGAAAAGTCAGTCACTTCCTTAATTGGTTTTTGATGAAAATTGGTAATTACATCTCCTGCTAATATACCTGAACGTGCAGCAAGCCCAGTAGGGTCAACTGTCGTCACCAAAATGCCTGTTTTATGATCCACGGCGATTTCAGCTTGCTCATCAACAGTCAAGTTACGTAGACGTAAGCCCAGCTGTACATCGTCATTCTGTTGATCACCGCCTTGAGCTCTTACATCATCGGGTGCATACGCAAGCTGGCCACTGACCATCATCTGCTTACCATTACGCTGAATCTGTGCACGGAATGCATCGCTTGGTTTGGCTCTATTGAGCAGATTTAACAAATCTGAGGCCTGCATAATCTGCACATTGTTATATTGCAAAATAATATCACCAGGTTTTAGACCAGCTTTTTGTGCCGGTGAGTCTGGTGACACACGTGTCAATAAAGCACCTTGAGGGCGATCTAGCTTATAAGCCTCAGCTAGATTACGATCGATATCTTGAGGATAAATACCGAGATAAGCACGCACTACTTCGCCATCTGTTTTTAGCTGCTGATAGATATCCATTGCCGCATCAATCGGTATCGAGAATGACAGCCCCATATAACCACCAGTACCACTAAAGATGCGCGAGTTGATACCAATAACTTCACCGCGCTGGTTGAATAATGGACCACCTGAGTTACCGGGGTTCAATGCCACATCGGTTTGAATAAATGGCACACTGGTCTCACGCGAAAAACTGCGCGACTTGGCACTGACAATACCAGCGGATGCCGAGTAATCAAAACCAAATGGTGAACCAATCGCTAGTACAGGCTCCCCTACTCTCAGCGCATTCGAGTCACCGATAGGTAGAGGTGGGAATTTATTACCCACGACTTTCAACACTGCCACATCTGAACGCTCATCACTACCGACTAAAACCGCATCTAGCTCCGTTCTATCATTGAGCGTGACCGTGATTTTATCCGCACCTTCCACCACATGATGGTTGGTCAGCATGTAGCCATCAGAGCTAACAAAGAAAGCTGTGCCATAAGCATGCTCAATCGCTGGCATGGTAGCCTGTTCAGGAATACTTAGACGATCACCAAAGAACTGACGTAGCAGCTCAGCTGTCTGCGCCTTGGCAAGCTCAGCTTCACTAATCGTTTTTGTGACGTTCACACGGGCGACTGCTGGGGTCACTTGTTGTACCAAGTCAGAGAAGTCTGCCGTGCTGACCGCCGCTTGAGCACTGGTCATAGTCGTGGCAGTCATACCAACGACCATCGATGTACTAACAGCAAGCGCCAACGCACTACGCTGTAACCAATGCTGCATATTCAATTTAGATTGTGCTGTAGACATATCTGTACGCATACCATCCTCCATATGAGTGATCATGATTGTTATTATTGTCGATGTTAATAAGCTTGTTCTGGTTATTCTCTAGAGCCATTATAAGACAGGTAAAAAATGTGACTTTAGCTTAAGCCATCTTAATATTTTTTAGCTTGTCTGCATGCTATATCTATATTTTATTGCCTTTGCATGGCAACCGTTGCTGCAACTCTTTCATAGTGGATTCACGATACAAGCTACATGCACGATAAATGCCGCTACTTTATGATAAGCCATCACGTTAGTTTGCTATCATTTCAGTAATTCAGGATAACCCAAGGATTGGTTATTTCATAATGGTTCTATACCCTGTTGTGGTTGCTCAATACTACAATCAACCCACTATAATATCGATACAAGACAGCCTAGTACAAGCAATACCTTTATATAGTTGACGATGTGGCAGTGTCATAGTGGATAAACTGTATCGTGGTAAGCTCAGCCTTAGTAGGTATGAAATAAAATCATGTTATGATGGCAAGCCTAATAACTTTATAAAAAATGTAGGTTAATAGCCATTATTATTACGGACTATATATTTATAGAATTGGCTATCATCACCCTTATTTTTCATCTTTTGCATGTCTAGAGACGCTTATACCATTTCTAAAAATTTGAATAACAGTAAAACAAGTGCAGGTACTACTGCTCGTAAGCCAAGCCAGTAGCACAAGCAAGGTTGACACTGCTAATTGTATTTCTTGAGATGGGCATTATTTGTCTAGGAATGCGTTTGTCTCTATTACTTTATAGTATATATATCATATCTGGCTCACGTTATGATTCATGATGGTTGTCATTGTTGTCACTTGGCCATTGTTGTCGTTCAGCTTTTGTAAAATGTGCCTCTATAGATAGGTGCTAAAGAGCGATTGATAGATATAAAATATGACAAGATTATAAAAGGATCAATTTATGGATACCGCCCTATTATTATCTGGCGTGGTTGGGATTGGCATCGCCGCCCAATGGTTGGCTTGGTACTTAAAGCAACCGTCCATTTTATTTTTATTACTGATTGGTATTATCGTCGGCCCTGTACTGGGTATCTTCGATCCCGACTTGGTATTGGGGGAGCTGATGTTCCCCTTTATCTCTTTGGGCGTAGCGATTATTCTCTTTGAAGGCTCGCTGACCTTAGAGTTCGATGAGATTAAGCAACACGGTACTGTTGTGCAAATGCTAGTATCGGTCGGCGTACTTATTACCATCGCTATCGTCGCATTATCGACCTATCTACTATTTGATGTCGATCCACTAATCGCCTTGCTATTCGGTGCGCTGGTTTGCGTGACTGGCCCAACGGTCATTATGCCGTTACTGCGCAGTGTGCGCCCGAACAAGACGATATCTAACATCCTAAAATGGGAAGGTATCATCATCGATCCAATCGGCGCCATTGCAGTGGTATTGGTCTATGAATATATTATCTCGGGCGGCGAAGCTAGCAGTATATTACTGTTTGCTAAAATCGTTGTGTTGGCGACAGCAATGGGTATGGCGGGCGCTTGGCTGCTCGCGTTCCTCATGCGCCGCCATATGATTCCTGAGTTTTTACGCAATGTCTTTACCCTTGCCTTTGTCCTGGTTCTATTCTCAATATCGAACCATTTAGAGCATGAGTCTGGTCTATTGACCGTTACAGTATTGGGTGTGGCATTAGCAAACTGGCCAAAATTCCCACGTGAGACCATTCTAGAGTTCAACGAATCTTTAACTATTCTACTGATTTCGGTGCTCTTCATTATTCTTGCCGCACGTGTAGAATTAGCAAGCTTAATGAGTGTGGGCTTTGCAGGATTGGTGCTACTCGCTATCGTGATGTTCGTAGCGCGCCCACTGTCTGTTTGGGCATCGGCTATCGGCTCAAACCTCAAGACCAATGAAAAGCTGATGATTAGTTGGATTGGGCCGCGTGGTATCGTCGCGGCAGCTATCTCTTCGCTATTTGCGATTCGCTTGCAAGAGTATGCTATTCAAGGCGTTGAGCTGCTCGTACCATTAGTATTTATGGTCATTATTGGTACGGTTATGATTCAGGGCTTAGGCTCAAAAGTGGTCGGCAACTTGCTTGGCGTCCGTGAACCTGAGACCAACGGTATTCTTATCGTCGGTTCAAACCCCATCGCACTACTGATAGCCACGTCTTTAAAAGACCAAGGCTTTGATGTCATCGTTGCGCACAACAACTATACCAACATTGCCCGTGCACGCATGAGTGGTTTGCGTACTTATTTTGGTAATCCCATCTCTGACCATGCCGATCATCACCTTGATCTTATCGGTATTGGGCGTTTGTTTGCCATGAGTATGGACAAAGAAATGAATACCTTGTCCGAGATTCATTATCGTCATGAATTTGGTGAGCGCAAATTATATCGTCTCAAATTCAGCGATGAAAAGGCCAGAAGCGAACGTGAAGACAAGCAGTCGAGCTTTCAATCGCAGTGGCTATTCGGCAAAGATGCAACTTATACCAAGCTTGCCAGCATGCTGTCTAAAAAGGCACGTATCAAAATTACAAACATCACTGATAGCTACAGCTTTGAACAATATAAAGCGGATAACAAACAATTTGTCCCGCTCTATACCATAGACAAAGAAGGCAAGTTGCACGTTATTACTGATAAGTTCGATGGCATCGTACCACGCGATCGCAAGCTCATCTCGCTAGTAGTAGAAGATGAAGTGCAACCTAAGCCAGTAGATGTGACACCGAAGCAAGAGCAAGCTCGCATGGCGGCAGATGCCAACTTTGAATCCAGCTCAAAAGCACCGGAAAAACGTAAAGAGAAAGAGCCGAGCGATGAAAGTGCTGATGCAACTGAGCAAGCAACGGATAGCAACAAACAAAAAGGTATTGAGCAGACAAACATTGAGCAAGACACCGCTAGTGACTCATCGAGTCATTCAAGCAACGATGCTGAGTCTAAAGACTCTTCAACGTCGCCAGCAACGACTACTGACAAAATTATCGAACCAAAAGACGAATCTGCTAATAAAGGGGTCATGTCAGCGAACTCAACCGCTGTCTCCAAAACTAAGGTATCTAGCAATAGCAATACCAATGGTAATGGTAATGCACCTAAGACCAAGAAAGGCGCGCTTGATCCAAGTCGCTTACCTGACTCTGGTCAAGACAATGCCAAAAGTGCTGACATCGAAACTGCTAATGATACCAAGCCAACGAGCTTAGAAAGCAAGGTAGATAATGAAGTAGAGAACAAAGAGAAGTAATAGTGAATAGCTAGCAAATAATGACGCCCACTCTTTGAGTGACTATTTATCTACTATATTGATGGTTCAAGAAACACAAAAGCCCCGACGTAATGTTGGGGCTTTTTATGGTAACGATTTTGATAATCTCCCTAACATGGAAAATAATCAAATGCTAGCTTATTAGAATTTCACTATGAAAACAGCTATTTAATATCCAACTTATTTTGTACCGTCATCCATATTCGCGCACCTACTTCATCGGCAGTGCCTGACGCATCAATACGCTGTATGCGCTCAGGAGACTCGCTCGCCAATTGACTAAAGCCTTCATGCACCCACGTAAAAAAATCGGTCGCTTGCTGCTCAAAACGATCTGCAGCGCTGCGCTTGTTAGCGCGTGCCATACCTTCTAATACTGGCAAGTCCAACCACAATGTTAGCTCGGGCAGCTGTGGCACAAACTGCTCGATGAGCACATCAATCTTGGCTCGTACTGCCTCATCCCCATGCGCACGACCAAAGCCTTGATAGGCGATGGTTGAATCAGTAAAACGATCACATATTACCCATTTGCCACGTTGTAGCGCAGGTATAATCACTTGCTGTAGATGATCACAGCGGGCGGCAAATAGTAGCAACAGCTCCGTATCATCATTAATATCGGTCGTAGGATCTAATAGCATCTCTCGTAAACGCTCTGCAAATGGACTGCCACCTGGCTCTCGGGTGCGCAGATACTGGATGCCAATGTCCTCTAATCGCAAGCATAACTGTTCAATCGCGGTGGTTTTCCCCACGCCTTCGGTACCTTCAAAACTGATAAAGCATCCTTGAGTAGGCATGGTGTCATGGGTTTCTTTGGGGGATGTTGTTTGAGATAACTGGTCTTGCATAGGTGCTGACATGATATGACCTTGTGTCATTGATGAGCATTATGTAGATAATTACATAACGCTCAGTAAATGATAGGTTTTTAAAAAGAAATGAAGGTGCTGCTTTTATATATACTAATTTACTGTGATGCGGCTTGTGCTTTCTTTTCTCGCATGACTTTTAGATAGTCTTTTACCGCTTGATTGTGTGCAGCCAAACTATTGGTGAATTTGTGTCCACCGGTACCAGTCGCTACAAAATATAATGCTTCGCTGTCTGCAGGATGCAAAGTCGCCTCGATAGAAGCAGCCGATGGCAGCGCGATTGGCGTTGGTGGCAAGCCATCAATTTGATAGGTGTTATAAGATGTTTTTTCATTGATATCTTTGCGACGGATATTGCCGTCATAGCGGCTACCCATACCATAGATAATCGTCGGATCAGTTTGCATACGCATGCCTTGGTTCAGACGGTTTCTAAATACCGCCGACACCAACGGACGCTCTTCTGCCACGCTGGTTTCTTTTTCGATAATAGACGCCATCACCAACGCTTCATAAGGCGTGCTATAAGGCAAGTTGGGCGCACGACCTTCCCATGCTTCGGTCAACGCTTGCTGCTGACGCTTGTACAAATCCGTCAGTACCTGCTTATCAGTGGTATCCTCACCATAATAATAAGTATCAGGGGCAAACCACCCTTCGAGATTGTGATTGACGATAGGATCACTGTCGTTGATGACCGATGCTGGCAAGATGCCATCTAACTCCAACGCTTTGGCAATACTGGCATTGTCGCTATCAGCAGTCAGTACTTCTTTTTTGATACCATCATTATCACGTAGTGTTTGGTACAAGTCTTTAGAGGTTTTACCCTCGATAATTTGTACCTTTACCATCGCCGCTTTCGCACCTTGTGCTAGCACTTGCAACGCTTCGGCAATCGTGGGATTTTCTGGTAGCTGGTAAATGCCCGAATGTAATGGCGCATCGACTTGCGACTTGATATAAAGCTTGGCCACGCTGGCAGAAAACAACGGAATCTGCTGTTGCCACTGCGGCAATAGACCATAGTAAGTCTGCCCCTGCTCAATCGTGATCTTCTTTGCTGGCTGTTCGATACGTCCAAACAATGTCTGATAGACCATCACCAAGAAAAACGCAGCAATCAACCCAAGCACGAGCAATACCTGATAACCACGCTGCATAAAGAACGATTGATTATCCACTCTATACTGGCGCGGCTTACCCTCTCCGCTGATCAGTGAGACATTGGTCGCGGGCTTATCCTCCACTTTATCCACTACCGGCTGAGAGTCTGGTAGTGTGGTATCGACACGCTCCTCAACGCTGCTATCTTTCTTATTAGATGGCTCATTATTAGGACGTTCTGGAGGCGTTTCAAGTGTAGGTGTGCTCATGGCAACTCGCAAGGCAGATGTTTGCTAGAATTTAGCACTGAACCGTGCGATTTTCAATGTTATTTGCTTAGCTTATGAATTATCTTGCTATTGATGCTCATTTATATGGCTTGATACTCAGGCGCTTTTTTCAGTATTCTCAGCTTATCTATCAATAATGAAAATATCTTATGAACCTACATTTTAATCAAAGTCTTGCCAAAAACTATAAATCACCTAGTCAAATAATTCGAGTATTAAGTGAAAACTGGGTTGCAACCAATAGCTACTGCCCTAACTGTAATACCCAACCATTATCAGAATTTACGAACGGCAAACCTGTCGCTGATTTTTATTGTGCACATTGTAGTGAGCAATATGAGCTAAACAGTAAAAAATCTAAATTAAGTCATATCATTAATGACGGTGCTTATAAGACGATGATTGAACGCATCAACAGTGAGGACAATCCCAATTTTTTCTTCCTGACATATTCAAAAGAATATACCGTCAATAACTTTCTGATTATTCCTAAGCAGTTCTTTAAGCCAGATATTATTATCAAACGTAAGCCGTTATCAGCGACTGCCAAACGCGCAGGTTGGGTCGGATGCAACATCGACTTGCGCCAAGTACCAGAATCAGGCAAAGTATTTTTGGTCAAAAATCAGCAAGTCATACCACGCGAAGATGTCAGCCAACAATTTCAAAAAACCTTATTTTTACGAAGACAGTCTGTCGCTTCTCGTGGTTGGACACTCGATATCTGGCAGTGTATCGATAGACTCGATACTCACTTTTCGCTAAAGCAGGTTTATGCTTTTGCTAACGAGTTAAAACTTAAATACCCTGAAAACAACCACATCCCAGATAAAATCCGTCAGCAATTACAGATACTACGTGATAAAGGCATTATTGAATTTGTGAGCCGTGGCCACTATCGAAAGTCATACTAACAACACTTATCATCCCATAATGGCAAATCCTTGGCAGCAACCAAACGACCATAAAATTTATGAGGAGGGTAATTTAGCTCTAGCTCATCATTTACTTTAAAAAAGTTCTTCACATTGCCATCGATACAAGTATAAGCTCGATTTTTTACCTGTTTATTCCAGCTCATTAGCAGCCCTAACGGAGTGCGAGAAGCTTTAGTAAAAGCTTGTCTTTCGGTTGTAATTGCACACATCACAGTATCTTCATGAAATCTTTTATCCAAACCTTGTTCTATGACTTCTTGAAGAGTATGCGCATACTTGAACATACTCCCAAATGCTGTGTATTTTTTATCTTTCTTAGAATAAACAATACTAAACGCTATCTGTGAATAACAAGGTAAGTGAATCATTTCATCAGGCTTACTTTTAGCCAGTTGGCAAATTTCATCAAAAACCATCAAGCGACGAATTTGTAGTGGAATTCTAGTTTCTTCATAGACTGAGCGCATGCAATTTTATCCTTTTAAAAAACAGGATCATTGATCGATTTGCTCTAAGACACAAGACCACGTAACAAAAGACGATCACTTCTTTTGAGTGCTTTTGCTAATCTAGTTGGCATTGATAACTGAAGTTATTTGTGAGAAATGAAAGTGAATACGATGAAAAAAGATGAGAAAACAGCGCAAAAATTTCAAATAGAAATTGTTGAAACGCTGAGTAATATCGTGGAAGTGGTTGCTGAAGATAAGCAAGATGCATTGATAAAAGCGCAAGAGATGTATCGAAATGAGGAAGTTGTTTTATATCCAGATGATTTTATCGACACTAAATTTAATATTATTGGAAGAGGATAGACTATTTAGCTTATACATGACTGTTATTTAAACCCCACAACCTCACCTGACAACAGTGTCAAACTCCTCATTGGCATGATGCCACGTAATGCATTGCAAAAGAAAAGCTGCGTTAGTTTGGGTAAGTCCTCATCTGTTAACGGTCTTATCACGACTGGATATTCCGTACTTGATAGAGCATCGATAATCACTTGCCGCATGACGCCAGCGACACCCGATTGAGCCATAGATGGCGTATACCACTGGCCAGTGGTTAGGTAATTTTCATTATCTTCATAAGCGCTAGAAGTGGTTTCGGATTCTGACAGTGGTGCTTCTGACAATTGATAGAATACGTTGCTCATCGTACCTTCGACCCACTGCCCACTCATATCACGTAACAGACCCTCGCCGATGCTTTGTTCCGTATTAGATTTTGATATTTGAGCTTTGATACCTTGTAACTCGCCACTCGCCAGCACGTTATCAAGACGATTAAGGCTTTTGAGTCCTGCAAGCGGCGGTGGTAGGCAGGAGAGCTGCGAAGATAAGCAAATAGCAGCACTACTAGGCTGTATAGGAATGGAGCGACCATCAGGTAGACATAGCGGCTCAGCGGTCGCGACAGTCATCGCAGAGCATTTCAGCCAAATATCACAGGCACTACCAGACGTACTTGGCGTATAGCCATAACCACGGATGTCTTGCGTGCTGCGCGTGACAATCAGCTTGAGCATGCCTTGCTGTAATTGCTGGGCGTACAGTTGCAATACTGCTAATAGCTCTTCGCTGTTTATATTTAGCTGCAACGCATTAGCATGAGAGACAAGGCGCTGATGATGATAATCTAGCCACAATATCTGACCGTCGATGACACCCATAGTGGTAAAGAACCCATCACCATAGGCCAGTCCACGATTGTCTAACGACATGATAGCCTTTGATGGCTCTATCGTATTGCCTGATGAATCTAGACATATCCAGCCACTTGGCGGTATGGCACTGGCTATTGAATGTGGCATCGACACTTGCCTTATTTAGCTCTTATCTGTTTGGGCATCTGCTTTATTGATGACCAACATACAACTATAGAACTCACATTTTGCCAGTTCTACTTTCTGACCACCGATGGTTTTGTTTTTGATGATTTGTACATTGAGCATATCAGCTACGAGGTTACCACCCTCATCACCCATCAATTTGCGCGCGAGCTGATAGGCCTTTTTGGCATGATTTTGACTCAGCTCTTTTTCTTCATCAGAGTCGGTAGGATTCGCAAAATACCAACCAAGCTCAAGATACTTTTCAGAATCAATAATATCTAAATAAGGCGCTTCAGTATCCATAAAACGATACTTGGCTGCTGGATTACTGGCATAGTCTAAGCTGTTTTCATCGGTGCTCAAAACCTTACCAAAGGTCGACTGGATACCTTCCAAGTCACCGACGTTGATTGAGTTTACGCTTTCGTTGCCCCATGCCGAGACGTCATACTTTACTTGTGTGCGTTGCTGGGCCTTTCCAGCTTCTACCTCAGTATTCGTTGCAGCGCTATCATCTGCTGAAGCAGTCTCAGCGACTACTTGCTCGCTGGCTCCTGCATCGACGCTTTGGTCATCATCTGTATTGCTATTACAGCCACTCAACGACACACCAACTGCCATTATCGTACTGGCCAAAAAGGTCTGTAGGCTATTATTCCACATGGGCAATTTACTCACACTTTCAGATTGATCTCAAAAGAATATTAGCGAGCAAGCAAATATGCCGCTGCTAATGAATAATGTTTTTTATGACTTCACATTTTCAAAGCCAATTTTTTATAATGTAATAACCACTATAGTCGATTTAATTTAAAAGTAGTACAAGGCAAACGAGTGTAGATGTATATGTGATACGTCAAGCGAGGTTAACGCTGTCATACTTTTATAGTGGAATGACTATATAGGGCGTGTCATATAGTTTACCCAACTGCTTGATACTTGACCACCCTTTACGTTACGGATAACACTCCTAGAGAGTACATATTTGTTAAATACCTAACGCATAAAAAAATGCCATCTATTCAAGCATTTATTCACGAAAGCCTCGGTTTGTCAAACATCGCGTTATCCCTTATGATAATAGCGCTTCAACGACTCTCTTATTAATGCTTTTTTGCCTCTTATAGCTCGCGGACCATATATGACCCAGCATTTTATCGTTATTGGCAATCCTATTGCCCACAGTAAATCCCCTGAAATCCATGCGCTATTTGCAGGGCAAGCAGCTATTGATATCAGCTACCAGCGCCAGTACTGCCCTGACGATGCTGCCAGTTTTACCGCAGTGGTCGAAGCGTTTTTTCATGGTGGCGGCGTCGGTGCAAACGTAACGGTTCCCTTTAAGCAGATCGCTTATGACTGCTGCGTGGCGCGTGGCGGTCTGTCTGAGCATGCCAAAGTTGCAGGTGCAGTCAATACTCTACTGTTTAATAAAGCACTATTAGAGAGTGGTACGCCAATCGCTGACGCCCTCTATGGTGACAATACTGATGGTCAAGGTCTCGTCAATCATATCACGAGCTTAGGCTGGCCATTAAAAGGTGCGCGTGTGGCACTCATTGGTGCAGGCGGTGCGGCGCGAGGCGTGGTATTGCCATTGATTCAATCGGGTATCGGGGCCTTAACCATTGCCAATCGCACACTGAGCAAGGCGACCAATTTAGTAGATGAGCTGAGTACCGCAAGTGAAACTATCGGTAAACACAGTATTGAGACTTGTGCGACCAATGAATTGACCGGACAATTTGATATCATTATTAATGCCACTTCTATCGGTCTGTCAGGTGATACCTTGCCACTGGATAATGACTTAAACTGCCACTACGCTTACGACATGATGTACGGTCGCACGCTACCATTCTTACAGCATTTTGCGGCACGTGACGCGCAAACATCCGAAGGTTACGGCATGTTGATTGGACAAGCGGCCTTAAGCTTTGAGCGTTGGACGGGTCATACCGTTGATGTGACGCAAGCCACAAACACCTTAAGCGGTCGTTAAGATAAAAGACACAGGCTTTACAAATAAAAAAGGCGTATAAATTGAATTTATACGCCTTTTTTTTATCCAGTTATTATCTAGCTCTTATCCAAAACGTGCCAGTAGCCAGTTTTCCATACGCCGTAATGGCACACGTAAATTGGTAGAATGCATCACCACGCCGCCAGCCAGAGCCACCATACAGCCAATGGCGGTATCCACCAGCCGTACGTAGGTTACTTGTTGATACGTATGCGGTAAGCCGCTACCATATTCTGCAATAAATATGGTCAGTGGTGTGATAAATATCACGGCTAAGCCATAATGACGGTCAACCAAGGATTCAATACATAAAATCATAACCAATACTGCAATAGCGACTCCCCATATCGGTAGACTCCAAGACAGCATCCAACTGGCCAGCCCTGCACCCACCAATGTCCCAAGCAAACGATGTACCTGCTTAATCCATATCGTACGCAGATGAATCCCTTGAATAATAATAAAACAGCTAACTGCCGCCCAATAAGGATTAGATATATTTAGGGTCATTGCAACGATTAGTGACAAACTCACAAACCCTGCCACAATCACACTTTCACTAATAGTATCAGCCTGATAGGTGTAGATAGGCGCAGGTTTACACTCACGTGTCAGCAATAAAAACAAAGAGTATGGCAATGACATCAGCACTGCGAATGCACTACCAAGCATGATAAGGCCAACGGTATGTGGCAGTTGAGCAAGCGGAATAGGCATAAATAATGCCACTGCACCTGCCATCATAATAAACAGCCCTCCCGGTGGCGGCTGTTGATAATAGCGGCCGAAAATAATGATACCAAATGCCATCAAAGTAAATATAGGCAATCTTAAAATAGGAATCTGCTGCGTTATCACTCCAAGTGCAAAGCATAGCGACATACTGAATCCCCAAGCCATCACAGTGACCAAGCGATATGGCAGCTTACCAACTAGGGGCAAGTTCAAAACAACCATCGCCCCTAACGAGCTGATAATTCCTGCCGATAGCACCTCAAAATAAGCACCCACAAAGACAGGAAAGCTAATAGTTAGCGCAGAAAATAATGGAATATGCCACGGTCGAAGGCTTCTGTTGACTGCTGTTAAATGCGTAAGCTCATTACTGATCAGATTTATAATAAAAGTTTTGAGGGTAGCAACCCGTCGCTTGAGCGACAACATTGGTTTGGATACAACCATGAAACCCTGTCCTTACGAAATAACGTAACGTTATTAACACAATGGCGGTTAATAAGTATGTGATGATATTCTATGAATGACTTTTATAAAAAGCTAAGCTTACCTAGAAGTATAAGGAATCTAAGTTTTCAGCAGATACATGACGATTAATTCATAGCAAAAAACTATTAATTATAAATAATTTTTATTAATTAACAGAATACTCATGAATATTATTTATACAATATGTATTTGTTGCCAAGAAAGATTTATAATAAGAAAAATTATACACCACTGCACGTTATCAAATAGAACATATCGTCTAATAAAAGCATCGAAGAAACCGCCTTAACCAACCCATTTCTAAACACACTTATATTTAACGCATATCTCACCTATAAATCGACACCAACAAATTAAAGAGAGCAACTATGTTAACTTACAAAGCGCCTTTACGTGATATCAAGTTTTTGATAAATGATGTTTTTGACTTTCAAACACATTATAAAGATTTGGACAATGGCGAAAATGCTGACCCTGAAACAATCGATATGATTTTGCAAGGCATGGCTGACTTTGCCGAAAACGTACTTGCTCCTCTTTATCAACCGGCTGATGCAGAAGGTTGTCATTTTGACAATGGCGTGGTGACTACGCCTAAAGGTTTTAAAGATGCTTATGACCAGTTTGTAGAAGGCGGTTGGCAAGGTATTTCTTACCCAGAAGAATACGGCGGTATGAACTTACCGACCTCGTTAAACCTAATTAAAGCTGAAATGATTGGTACGGCTAACTGGCCATGGGCAATGTACCCTGGTCTATCGACAGGTTGTATCAACACCATATTGCAGTACGGTACTGATGAGCAAAAAGAAACCTACTTGCATAAACTAATCGAAGGTACTTGGGCGGGCACCATGTGCTTGACTGAGCCACAATGTGGTACCGATTTGGGTCAGGTGAAGTCTAAAGCCATTCCTCAAGAAGACGGCACTTATAAGCTTGGTGGCACCAAAATCTTTATCTCAAGCGGTGAGCATGATTTAACAGAAAACATCGTGCATATTGTACTAGCACGTCTACCAAATGCACCAGAAGGTACTCGCGGTATCTCACTATTTATCGTACCAAAATTCTTGCCAAATGCAGAAGGCGAGATTGGTGAGCGTAATGGCGTCACTTGTGGTTCTATTGAACACAAAATGGGTATCAACTCATCAGCAACGTGTGTCCTAAACTTTGATGATGCGGTCGGTTACCTGATTGGTGAGCCGAACAAAGGCCTAAAAGCTATGTTCACCTTTATGAACACGGCACGTATCGGTACTGGCATTCAAGGTCTAGCACACACTGAACTGTCATTCCAAAACGCCCTACCTTATGCCATAGATCGCCGTTCTATGCGTGCGCTATCAGGCACTAAAGAGCCTGAAAAGGTGGCTGATGCCATCATCAATCATGCCGATGTACGCCGCATGCTATTGACTCAAAAAGCCTTTGCCGAAGGCGGCCGCTCAATGATTTATCATTCAGCACGCTATGCGGACAAAATGGCTCAAGGCATCGTTAATGGTGATGACGAAGAGTTTGAAAAATGGGATGACAAACTTGGCTTCTACACGCCAATCCTAAAAGGCTTCTTAACCGAGCTTGGTATTGAAGCAGCCAAACATGGTCAGCAAATTTACGGCGGCCACGGCTATATCAAAGAATGGGGTATGGAGCTGATTGCTCGTGATGCTCGTATTGCCACTATGTATGAAGGCACAACTGGTATTCAAGCGTTAGACTTATTAGGCCGCAAAGTGATTTTGCAGTCAAAAGGTAAAATCATTCGTGACTATACTTCAAGCATCATGAAATGGTGTGGTGAATATGCGCTAGACAAAGACATGCGTAAATTTGTTTGGGCACTCACCAAGCTATGTGCTGAGTGGAATACTTTGACCGTTCGCTTGATGCTAATGGCACGTAAAGACCGTGAAATTATCTCTGCGGCATCGGATGATTTCCTAATGTACTCAGGCTATGTAATGATGGGTTACCACTGGGCACGTATGGCAGCAGTGGCTCATGACAAACTCAAAAACGGTGGCGTAGAAGCCCCAGAGTTCTATAAAGCCAAAATCCAAACGGCAGAATTCTACTTTGATAAGCTGTTACCACGTACCTCAGGTCACGCCGAAGGTATGGTTGCACCAAGCGAAAGCATGATGGCAATGCCAATCGAAAGTTTTGCTTTCCTAGATTAAAATTAAGACTAAGATTACAAAGTTAATAGATGACTCATAAAAAAGCGCCTAAATATAGGCGCTTTTTTATGGCTAATGGAAGTCAGCATTCTCGTACTAAAAAAACTAATCAATAGCCAATTCCTAACTACCTAGCATTTTTTTGTGATATACCGCACTAAGCTCTTCTACTTCCACGCACACTTGCAGTGCTGCTCGCCCTGACTGCTCTGCGCTTAGCTGCTCTTCTATCGTTGTCATCAATAGCTCAGCAAGTTGATTTCGAGTCGCAATATCACGACCAGCCATCATCTTTAGATTCGCATAAACCATGCCATTTGCTTGCTCATCATCCTCAACACCTACCAAAAAAGTCTCAAGAGGTACGATGCGGGCTTTGATATCCGTTGGTTTACCAAAATGTCCAGTATCCCATAGCGCTTTATTCAAAGACTTAAGCAATGATTCTTCGTGAGGAACACTGACATTAGGAGTCACTTGCAGGGTTAAATGTGGCATGAATATATCCTTATAAAATATAAGTGAAGGTAGGACTTAAATGATTGGAGTCTGTTGAACACTCAAAAGGATAAACTTATTTGATATCAGCGACAATGCTTTTTAATCATCAGTAATGTTACTAAAAAGTGCCGATAGAGCCGTAACCAATTGCAGAGGTGGCAGCTCAATCTCTAAACCGCGGCGACCACCACTCACATACATCGTTGTATGCGCTTCAGCCGAGCTATCTATGATAGTCGCTAAGCGTTTCTTTTGTCCTAGTGGACTGACACCACCCAGTACATAGCCTGTACTACGCTCTACTTGCTTGGGATCTGCCATTTGTACTTTTTTGCAGGGCAGTATTTTATTAGAAGATAAAGCTTTGGCCATTTTTTTAAAGTTTAAAGTCTTGTCTACTGGCAAAATAGCAACAGCGAGCGTACCCACTTCGGTCGCTACTACCAAAGTTTTAAAAACTTGTGCTACGTCTACACCGAGTTTTTCGGCAGCCTCTAAGCCAAAAGAAGCCGCATGACTGTCATGAGTATATTCATGCAATTGGTAGTCAAGTCCACGTTTTTTGGCAAGATTGATTGCTGGAGTCATAATACTTTCATATCATTAAGTGAAGTGATTGAGTAGGAAAAATAGTATTTATCGTATTTTATACCACAATATTGTTATGCTAAAGACCTTATTTTTCAAATAATTAAGCGTATTTCGTATGCAGCTAGCTCACAAGATAGTAAACAGCCTGTACGAATATTAGTAGTATATACAGACACTATATATCGCTTTGATGGCTTTTATGGCATCATAAGCGCAATATATTTAACTACTTTTGATATCCATTATGATACCCAGTTTCTTAAAGAATAAGTTCCTAAAAAAACGGATTTTTAAAGCGCCCGTCACTACTGACAGTGGCTCCAATACTGACGTCAATCCAATCGCCGCCAAGTCCTATTCGGGTGTTCCGATCAATCAGCTATATCGCAAGCTATCGGGTCACATGCTCGACGTTGCTGTCAAACCTAAACTGTTAGGTGCGTTGCCTGATTTTGATGCTGACGATCAGACATTAAGATTTTATGTTCTACAAGACTATTCCCGCTCCAACAGTATTTTGATCGATTTGCAGACGCAAGAGCACAATTTACCGCCAGCATTGGTCGGGGTACACGATGCCGAGCATAATATTAAAGAAAATGCAGCTATTATCTTTTTAAATCATCCAGGTGCTAAAGACAGTCAGTTATCACCGCGCTTGTCACGCTTGGTATCGGCTGTACTGCAATATCCAGAGCTAAAAGTGCGTTTGGTCCCTGTCTCTATCCTATGGGGGCGTGCACCAGAAAAAGAAGATTCACTGTTTAAGCTGTTGACTACTGATAACTGGGAAGACCCAAGCATTACTAAGCAGTTATTTAATATCGGGGTCATGGGACGTGATACCTTTGTACAGTTTCATCCACCACAAGATTTGCGCACGCTTATCGATAATAGCCTAAAAGGCGATGTAGAAGGGCCTTCTATTTTTGATTCGCTAGCCACTGACTTGCAAGATAGCTCTGTCAAAGATGCTTCTATAAAGGAAGATACTGACGATGCACCAAGTTACGCGCTGGTAGCGACTGCCGATAGCAATCGCGAACTGGTGCGCATGTTGCAGCAACAGCTTTCGATTTATTTAGACAAACAACGCGCTAGCATGCTCGGCCCTGATTTGTCGGACAGACGCAATTTGGTAGACAAACTGGTATATTCGCCCGCTATCAAGCATGCAATAGAAGCGGAAGCTGCAGAAAAAGGTACGACTACCCGTGAGGCACGAAGCTTGGCAAAAGGCTATGCCAACGAGATGGTAAACGACTACTCTTACCCTATCATTCGAGTATTCGACCGCTTCTTAACGTGGTTGTGGACGCAGTTGTATGATGGCGTAGAAGTACACCATTTTGAACGAGTACGAGAGCTAGCAACCGACTACGAAATTATCTATGTGCCGTGCCATCGTAGCCACGTTGACTACCTATTACTGTCCTATGTTATTTACAAACGCGGTTTGAGTATTCCTTATGTCGCTGCGGGTGATAACCTTGATGTACCAGTACTAGGCCCTATGCTACGCGGTGCCGTGGCATTCTTTATCCGTCGTAGTTTCCGTGGTAACGCACTATACACCTCTGTATTACGCGAATACATGCACACGTTAATCACACGCAATACGCCCATCGAATACTTTATCGAGGGTGGTCGCTCACGCTCAGGTCGCCTGCTACCGCCGAAAATGGGTATGCTTGCGATGACAGTACACAGTCAATTGCGTAAAACCAATAAGCCTGTCGTGTTCATTCCTACTTACATCGGCTACGAACGTATTATGGAAGGCGGCACGTATGTTGGTGAGCTCAAGGGCAAGCCAAAAGAATCTGAATCTTTGCTTGGTCTGCTCAAAGTAGGTCGCAAAATTGAACGTATTTTCGGTAACGTACACTTAAGCTTTGGGACGCCACTACATCTCACTGAATTTATGACAAAGTTTGATGTGTCTGCAGACAGCTTACCTTCTGACCGTACCGATACCCCGCTCGATGAGAAAGCCAGTGCAATGGTCGATAATATCGGCGTGAAAATTATGCAGCATATCAATAAAGCTGCCGTGGTCACACCTGTATCACTGTTATCACTGGTGTTATTGTCAGCGCCCAAAGCGGCACTAGATGAAAACAGCTGCCGAGAGCAAATCGAGCTTTATCAAGGCTTGGCTAAGCAACTTGCTTACTCAGATGATACCGTCATCACAGACATGACCCCGCAGCAAATCATTGATTACGGTATTAAGCTCAAGTTGATCGAGCGAACTCCGCATATCCTAGGAGATATCATTCAGGTTGTCGGCAAGCAGGCTGCCCTACTCAGTTACTTCCGCAATAACATCTTGCATGTCTTCATTCTGTTGTCATTTTTGTCAGCATTAGTCGCACGCAATGGCCGTATCAAACGCAGTCGTCTAGATAGTATTGCCGAGCAGCTGTATCCGTTCCTACAAAGTGAGCTATTCTTATATTATCCAGCACACGGCTTAGCTGATACACTCAATAAAAAAGTGGATAGCTTACTCTCTCATGGGCTAATCGTTGAATTGGGCGACGGCATACTTAGCGTTCCTGAATCAAATAGCAAGTCCTATCAGCAGCTACAAGTACTGGCGACTCCAGTTGGCCAAAGTCTTGAGCGTTACTTTATGACACTTGCTCTACTTGCTCAGCAAGGCTCAGGAAATTTGACCGAAAATGAAGTCGTTGACTTGTGTCATTTACTTGGTCAACGATTATCTGTGCTATATGCAGACGACATTCCTGACTTCTTTGACCGTGCTTTATTCACTAGTTTCATTGGTGCTTTGACGCGTCTTGATTATTTACAGAAAGAGGAAGAGACTGGCGTTCTGACATTTGATCACCGTATCAATGACATTGCCCATCATGCTAAGTACGTCCTAACACCTGACATGATGCAAATTTTGCAGCAAGTCGCTACCTTAGACGAAAATGAAATTAACCATGCTATTACTGAAATCAGTAATAAAAAGCAGCGTAAATTTGGGCGGAAGCGTTAGATTTTGATGACCGTCTCTAATTAGAGTTAACGTCTAGCCAAATAACCCAAACAAAAAAAGACCTCTAACGATTAGAGGTCTTTTTTATTAGATTGCAATATACTAAACAGCCGTATTAGTTCGTAATCTTCTTATACTTCGCACGTTTAGGACTGGCGTCATCACCCATTGTCTTTTTGCGATAAGTCTCAAACTCAGAGTAGTTACCGTCGAACCAAACTGGACCTTCTTCTTCGAATGCCAAAATGTGAGTGGCAATACGATCAAGGAACCAGCGATCATGCGATACGACCATTACCGTACCTGGGAATACTTGAATCGCATCCTCTAGTGCACGTAAGGTTTCGATATCCAAATCGTTTGATGGTTCATCGAGTAGCAATACGTTCGCGCCTTGCTTTAGCGTCTTCGCCAGTTGCAAGCGGTTACGCTCACCACCTGATAGCTGACCGACACGCTTTTGCTGATCTGAGCCTTTAAAGTTAAAGCGACCAATATAAGCACGACTTGGCGTGGTGTATTCACCAACAGTGATAATATCAAGACCGTCAGATACTTCTTCCCAAACGGTTTTGCTATCATCTAAGTGATCACGTACCTGACCGACATAGGCAACTTTGACACTTTCGCCCAAATCCACGGTTCCAGTATCTGGCGTATCGCGCTCGGTAATCATGTTAAATAGCGTGGTTTTACCCGCACCATTTGGACCAATGATACCTACGATGGCACCTGCTGGTACATTAAAGCTTAGGTTTTCATAAAGTAAACGATCGCCAAATGATTTCGAGATGTCATTAATCTCAATAACCTTGTTACCCAAACGTGGACCAGGTGGAATGTAAATTTCAGCCGTCTCATTACGCTGTTGGAACTCTGTTGAGTTCAACTCTTCAAAACGCTGTACACGAGATTTAGACTTGGCTTGTTGGCCTTTTTGATTTTTACGAATCCACTCAAGCTCTTTTTTCAATGCTTTAGCAAACGATTCTTCTTGCTTGTTCTGCTGCTCTAGACGCGTGTTCTTTTGCTCTAACCACTCGGTATAGTTACCTTCATAAGGATAGCCATGGCCACGGTCAAGCTCTAAAATCCACTGGGCGACATTATCCAAGAAATAGCGATCATGGGTAATGGCAACGATAGTACCGCTATAGTTCTGCAAGAACTGCTCTAACCATGCGACAGACTCGGCGTCCAAATGGTTGGTCGGTTCGTCAAGTAATAGCATGTCAGGGCGTGACAATAGTAAACGGCATAGTGCCACACGGCGTTTTTCACCACCAGATAGCTTACTAACATCTGCATCCCATGGTGGCAGACGTAGCGCATCGGCCGCTTTTTCTAGCTGATTGTTTAAGTTATGCGCATCCCACGATTGGATGATGTCTTCCATCTTGCCCTGCTCTTCAGCAAGCTTATCAAAATCAGCATCAGGCTCAGCGTATTCAGCATAGATCGCATCTAGACGAGCCAGTGCATCTAACGCTTCACGCATACCGTCTTCAACGTTACCGCGTACATCTTTGCTGTCATCAAGCTGTGGTTCCTGCGGCAAATAACCGACTTTGGTACCAGCTTGTGCACGTGCTTCACCACTGAACTCAGTGTCAACGCCTGCCATGATACGTAGCAAGGTCGATTTACCTGAACCATTGATACCCAATACACCAATCTTGGCACCTGGGAAAAACGATAGGTTAATATTTTTTAGAATTTCACGCTTAGGTGGAACAAGTTTTGACACGTTGTTCATCGTGTAGATATATTGAGCCATTAACACTCCGATAGACTGCATAGAAGAGGCAAGCAAATCATACTTGGCAATGATGCCAAGTGTGCCGTACCTCAAAATCAGGGTTACAAATTATGAGCCATTATCGCATTGTGGCGCATACCCTGCAAGCCAACAGATTGTTTTAGCGGTTGTTTTGCAGCTTTTGGCATTTAGCATGACGCTTTCTACCTAAAAGCAGCAACGAAATCTATTATCAAGACGCCTCGTTTAACATTTTGACTCATTACTGCTTTATAAAGACCACAAAAAATAGCATCAAACCTTTCGAAAACTTAACGAATAGCCTTTAGAATATTAGCTTACCTTAATAAGGTAACGTCATTTAATTTGAAATACACTCAATACAAAAGCTCTAAACCTAAATCATTAAACCTGAGTCATTAAACCTAAGTCATTAGACCTGATTATAAAACATATGATATTCATCTCTAAAAAGCATCAAATGAGGTAATGAGTTTATGGCCACTGGCTATCGCCCTGAAATTATACAACGTGCGTTTGTTGACCTTATTGGGTCACGTTTGCATCCATTTTGGTCGTTGACCCGTCCTAAATTACGGTTGATTGCACGGCAAGCTCTCAATGATGATTTGATTGCAGTTCAGTTCGAAGGCAATCATGCTTTTAAACGGCAAGTACTTGATTCAGACGGCGGTTGGCATGGTGGTCAACATATCAATTTAACGACCATTATTGATGCCATTTACCATCAGCGCCATTACTCGTTAGTGGGTTTGCCAAAGCAATCCTTATATCTGCAATCGGACATCGACAATAGTGAGAATAGTGAAAATAAACAGTTACAGTCGCATATCATTACCATTGCAATCAAACCTCAAGGATTGGTATCCAACTATCTAACACAGCAAGCACCACTGGGCACCATATTCGATAGTAGTTTGCCCAGCGGCGACTTCACCTTAGCACAGGCAAAGCTTGATGCACAAAGTGCTAACCGCTTACCTCTTGCACCCTCATCGCTACTGTTTATAGCAGGAGGCAGCGGCATTACCCCAATGCTAGGTCTTATCACACAAGCCTTATCGCAAAGCCATACGGTCACGTTATTATATTACAGTCGCATGCCACTGGCAGAGACGCCTTTTTTAGAGCATTGGCAGCAATTAAAAGACAGTTATTCAAGTTTTACCTATCACTTTATCAATACAGAAGACCCTAATAGTTATTTAGCGGATACGCGATATTTAAGCGCGGAAAGCTTGTTAGCACTTAGTTTGCCATTAGCAGATACACAGATATTTGTTTGTGGGTCGCAAGCATTATTAGTCGGACTATATGATGCTGTTCAAGCCATTACATTGTCAGATATGGACTCACTGAACGATAGACGCTCGTTGCGAGATAACATTATATATGAGCGTTTTGGCAATCTGTCACATGAGCTTGCTATCGATGACAATAGCCATAATACGGACAACGCAAAAAATGGTATAGCAAAACAAACGGTCTACTTACGCGGTCGACAGCGACAATTTGATACCAATACCACATTACTCATCGGTGCTGAACAAGCAGGTATATCCCTCAGTCACGGCTGTAGGCAAGGTATCTGTCAGCTATGTCGCTGTAACAAAGCCAGCGGTGTGGTCAAGAATATTGAGACGGGAAAAATAAGTAGCGACGGCTATGAATCGATTCAAACCTGCATCAATATTGCCATGACAGATGTGGTATTAGATATATAAGATGATTAAAAACCATGAGTCATGGTTGTCCAATAAGATCTAGACATCTGATGAAACCAACCCTATGACATTCGATATTAATAGCCTTAGTTAAGGAATTTCTATGCGTTTATTACCGCCTATGTTCACTGCACAATCTGCCGTATCTACATTTTCGACAGACACGAATATGCAATTAAAACAAAAGCGCTATCCAACATTAACGGGTGCACAATTACCAAAAGACCAAAGCGATGCGCTAGCCGATGAATTGAACACGCTATATCAAAGTGTCATGGATTCACTGGGTAGCGATGATGCGCGTTATATTCAACGTGTACATGCCACTGTAGTCTATAGCGAGATTGTCTCTCGTGGTTTACTTGCAGTGGCTGGGCGTATGCCATCGAAACGCAGTCTGGTTGCTACTTGGTTACTTGGTACCTCTCTACTGAGCTTCAGTAAAATTTTGAATAATATGGAGCTTGGACATAACGTCATGCACGGGCAATATGACTGGATGCAGCATCCCTATCTCAACAGTCAAAAATTTGATTGGGACATCGTTTGCCCTGCACCGCTATGGCAACATTCACACAATTATTTGCATCACACGTTTACCAATATCGTTGGCCGTGACCATGACGTCGGCTATCATTTAATTCGCGTGACTGACGAGCAGCCTTGGACACCAAGCGACCGTTATAACCTGTTCAGTACTATGGTATTGGCCTTGGGGTTTGAGTGGGCAGTCGCCTTTCATGATATTCAAATTAGTGCTGATGAATATGCTGATTCGCCGCAGCTCACAGAGATAATGCAACCAAAATCTCGTGGTTTATTTGCCAAAATTGCAAGGCAGGTCGGCAAAGACCATATCGCATTTCCTACTATAGCGGGGCTGGCGTTAGGTCGACGTAGTGCGATGACCACATTGAGCGGTAATATCACTGCAAATATGACGCGCAATTTATGGACCTGGGCAGTAATATTTTGTGGGCATTTCACAGACCAAGCACATATTTATACTGAGCTTGATACCAATGAAAGTAAAGGTGACTGGTATATACGGCAAATTCTCGGCTCTAGTAATATCCAAGGTAGCAAGTTATTCCATATTTTGACCGGCAATTTATCACATCAGATTGAGCATCATATCTTTCCTGATATGCCAGCCAACCACTACGCTCGCATATCACCGCAAGTACAGGACATATGCCGCAAATACAATCTACCCTACAATACTGGCCGTTTTGGTCGCCAGCTGCGTCAGGTCATCGGACGCATACGTCATTTTAGTAAGCCGAGCGCCGAGGAATGGCAGGCGTATTTACAGTCGCAAGCTACCAAATCGACTCATGCTGCTAAAGAAGAGCAAGATGATGCTCCAATCATCCGTGGGTTAGGAAAGCACCTCCCCCCTGTCATGCGCCAAGCTTTGTTTTATTTGTAGGGCATCGCCAACATAGACATAGTCAGTTGTTCCAACGACTCTTAACATTTGGCCTATCTACTCTTACGGTAAAGAGCTATAGATTAGATGACAAAATACGCATAATAAGAAGTAGAAATATAGACACAAACGATAACTGACAATAATGACACTTAATAAATAATGGAGAGTAGCTATGAGTAATCAAACTGCTGAACAACCTATAAAAATTAGCCACGACATAGAAGCCAAACGATTTGAGACTGCTATCGACGGTCACATTGGCTATATCAGCTATCAAGAGCGTGATGGCAAACTGATCTACGACCACACTATCGTACCGCAAGCTTTAGGCGGACGCGGTGTCGGGTCAACATTGGTCAAACACGCACTCAATTATGCACGTGAGAATGATAAGAAAGTGGTGCCACAATGTTCATTTGTATCGTCATACATCAATAAACATCCAGAATATAAAGACTTGCTGTAATCCAATACTAGCAAATATATTCTAAGCAAAAATTCAGCCTTACCTTCTTTTTTATTTGTTGTCTGCACTCGTATATTTATCTTTAAATATATGGCAAGATGACAAATACAGGAGCGGTTTATTTCTTATAATAATTTATAGAATAAGGCACTTTTACATTTATTCTGTATCGTTAGTCGCACCGTATTAGATGTTATCTAGGGCGTGTCCTCAATTCAAACGAGTGTCCTCTAAATGGGCTAAAAACAGCTAAATCTTGCCAAACATCGTCAAATAGTTGGTCAATATCTCGATATTATCTGCACTATTTTCCTCGTTTGACGGCAATTTATCTCATTTTTATCACCATTTTTAAAATGAGGACACGCCCTAATATAAGTTTTAATAAACCAAGTCAGCATAACAATAAAGGTTATTAATATGAGTAGTCTATCTGATAAACAAGTGGATTTGCAGCTAGAAGATTTGCCAGGCTGGCAGCGTGATGGCAATGCTATCGTGAAAACATATCACTTTAGCGATTTTATTGAAGCCATGAGCTTTATGAATCAAGCGGCATTTTATGCTGAAGCACTTGAGCATCACCCTGAGTGGCGTAATACCTATAACGTGGTAGAAGTGCGACTCACCACTGATGATACGGGCGGCATTACCAGTCATGATATTCGTCTGGCCAAACGTATGGAATATATTATCCAACCTAAACGCTTATAGTAATGTGTGAATAACTTTTGATATTTGAATAAACAGTTCAAAGAAAATTAGCCATAAAAAAGTCCTCATGATATATGAGGACTTTTTTTTAACGATTTATTTTTATTTAGTATTCCATGGCTAATTATTACATCTTGCGGCTTACGAACGCGACGATGAATAAAATGACAGCTACAGCTAAGAAAATGTATGCCAAATTAGCAGACAGTCCAGCGACACCGCCAAAACCTAAAAAACTTGCCAACAATGCGATTACAGCAAAAATAATAGCCCAACGAAACATAATCTTCTCCTTAAATAGTTATTGAAAAATCAGACATAAGACTCATAAGATAAGTACCAATTAAAACTGGAAAATGCTGACCAGTACAATCAATAGCTATTATCCATATTCATCCTGTTGTATCTGACCTCTCCTTTTTTGTTTTTAGTATTAGTGATATTTTTAGTATTAGTAATAACTGCTTACGACCTTAGATTAGCAATATTCATCTTCAAAAAACGTTCACTTTGGTAATAAAATCGGTAAGTTATGTAATCTTTGTAGCAAATCTTAGCTTTCTAGCATTTTTCTCTAGTTTTATAGGACTTGTGTATAGAGAGAGTGAGTTGGTTTTTATTGGCTATCATTTTCACCATATAATCTGATATAAACAGTAAGTAGCAAATACCTTTTATTTATCATTATTACCTTCCAAGACAGTTTTTTGTAAAAAACAAATGCCAATTATGATAGCCGTAGTCAGATAAATATTTCATTCGTATAGATAATTTGGCTTAGTCTTAGTTGTGCTAAGTCATTCATCAAGAAACCATTCATTTTAAAGTGACTCATTCAATAACCTATTAAGGATAATAAATATGGATACCAATACGGAAACCTCCAACAACACACTACAAAGCAGTAGTAAAAACCGTCCTTACGCGGTTGTTCTATACGGTGCAACCAGCTTCGTTGGAAAAATTACGGCACATTATCTAACAGAGTTTTTGTCCAATGCCAAAGACGCAAATGGTGCTAATGTCACGTGGGCCATAGCAGGTCGTGACGAAGCAAAACTGAATGAGCTACAGTCAGAGCTAGCTAGCAAAGTAGATATCATTATTGCTAACAGTAATGATTCGGCGAGCCTCGATGAGATGACCAAACAGACCCAAGTCATCATTTCTACCGTCGGCCCCTACCTCAAGTATGGTGAACCTCTGATTAAATCTTGCAGTACTAATGGTACAGATTATGTCGACCTCACGGGTGAAGCCATCTTTATCAAAGACATGATGGATAAATATCAAGATGCAGCAAAACAAAGCGGTGCTCGCATCGTCAACTCATGCGGCTTTGACTCTATTCCATCAGACTTGGGTGTCTACTTTACGCAAATAAAAGCAGAAGAAAAGTTTGGTGAAGCATGTGATGTGATTCATATGCGTGTAAAAGCAGCAAAAGGTGGTCTGTCGGGCGGTACCATTGCCTCAATGGCGACTATTTTTGAAGAAGTCGGGAAAGATAAATCACGTCGTAAGCAGGTAGCAAACCCTTATTTACTCAATGATGATACAGATGCACCAAACGTGCGCCAAGACAATGTCAGCAAGCCAGAATACGACAGTGAGCATAAGCGTTGGCTTGCACCTTTTGTGATGGCAAGTATCAATACTCGTATCGTACATCGTAGCAATCAGCTACTCGGCTATGAATATGGTCGTGGCTTTAAATATGACGAAGCAATGTGGATGAAAGATGGGGTGCAGGGTAAGCTATCAAGCTATGCCTTGAGCGCAGGTTTGTTTGGATTTGCCACAGCCATGATGATTACACCGAGCCGTGAGTTATTATCCAAACACGTATTGCCCAAATCAGGTTCTGGCCCGTCTAAAGAAGAGCAGAAAAACGGCTATTTTGATATTCGTCTCTTTGGACAAACCACCAAGAAAGACACGATTAATACCAAAGTCACGGGTGATAAAGATCCTGGCTACGGAAGCACCTCGCGCATGCTGGCTCAAGCAGCACTGTGTTTGGCACAAGATGTCAGTAAAGAGACTGTTGGCGGTGGTTTTTGGACACCAGCATCTGCGATGGGTGATCAGTTACTTACACGCTTAGAAGAGCATGCAGGATTGAGTTTCGAAGTCATCGACCATTAATGTCGTTAACCCTATATAGAAGAGATATAGCATGAAGTTTGCTCAAATTAGCAGCTGTAGCAATTTTACTTAGCCTTCTTACTTTCCAATTCTCTTTGAACGACGATAGCTAGTAAGAAATTTAATTTTTAGTACTCTTCTAACCGTATCTTGATATCGAGGTACGGTTTCTTAGTATTGAGATTTCATAACGATTTTAAGGAAGAGAAAAATACATCGCAACTACCAATACATGCTCCATTACAACAACAAAAATACAGTCATTGCACGATGTCACATGAAAACATCAAGCTGTGAGACTATTAATTTATGTACTACTGAATTAATGTGAGCTTAATTGGTATTCTCCTCTACAGAGTTTATGACTGGTCAATAGTCAGTTAATAATATCATCTTACTCAATCATGATAGCCAACATAGCGGTTATCATGATTTTATTTTACCTATATATTATTTGTTAAATATACTAAATATATATATTTAAAATTATAAACAGCTCTATGTTATACAAAACAAGTTATACGAAATAATATTGAACACTGGTTAGTTTAAGAGTTTTTAATAAGACTATTTTGAACTGGCACATTAAATTTGTAACTCAAGGAATTAATCCATGCAAAAACGTATTTTATCTATCCTTATCAGCGCAGCGCTGACTCTTCCAAGTTTGGCAATGGCAGCACCTGCAAATATGAAACCAGTAGATATGCAAAAAGCAGCTGCTGATAGCGCGATGCAAGCTAACGTTGAAAGTGCAGAGGGTGAGATCGCTTCTGCTGAATCTAGCCCATTTCAAATCAGTGAAACTCAAACTATTTCTATTGCGCGAACCAATAGCAATGCAGGCATGGCTACTCAAGTAGAAGGCATGCAGCAGCCAGATATGCAACAACCGCACGACATGCAACAGCCAGACGACATGCAACAGCCAGACGACATGCAACAGCCAGACGACATGCAACAACCAGACATGCAGCAACCAAACATGCAACAGCCAAATATGCAACAGCCAAATATGCAACAGCCAAATATGCAACAACCTATCATCAGATAGTTAAGCAATATCAGCTAACGAATTACGTAAAGCCGTAATTTCATGTTGTGCTTCCAAAAATAAAAGGCAGCGGTGGTGTATTAATGACCACGCACCTAACCAATCTTAAGATACTTTATTTTTTGCGAATGACATAAATGATAGACAAAAAAAGGCAGCCTGATGGCTGCCTTTTTTTGTCTTATAAAACTTAGTTGCCCATTAGGCTACTTCTTGGTTTTGGTTACACCAGCTTCTTGCAACAGTGCACCGAGGGTACCCATCTTGCTAGGCGCTTCAGTTTTCTCAGCTCTTGGCGCTTTGCTACGATTATTGCTAGCATTGCCTTTGTCCTGACGATCACCACGTGGCTTACTTGGTCGCTTGTCAACAGCTGGACGGCTGCTATTTGGGCGATTGCTACGTGGACGACTAACTTTCTCATCAGAGCCAGTTTCTTTCACAGTAGGTTTTGCTGCTGGACGTGCTGGTTTTTCAGACTCAGGCTTCATGCTGAAACCAATACGACCACGCTTTTCATCAATAGAGATGACACGTACTGACACGATATCACCCGGCTTGACACGGTTCATAGGATCAGCGACGAAATCGTTGGCCATCTGTGAAATATGAACCAAACCATCCTGATGAACACCGACATCGACGAAACAACCGAAAGCGGTCACGTTGGTCACGACACCTTCAAGCTGCATGCCTTCTTCTAAATCTTTGATGCTATTTACGTCATCACGGAAGTTGGCCGTCTTAAACTCAGGACGTGGATCACGTGCTGGTTTAGCCAGTTCGTCTAAGATTGCTTTTATGCTGATATTGTCATCATTAGCAGCAATCGAAGTGGCATCGATAGTATTTAATATGCCATCATTACCGATAATTTCTGGCAACGCTTTGCCGGTTTGCGCAAGTAAGCTATCGACCAGCGCATAGCTTTCTGGATGCACACCGGTGGCGTCAAGTGGATTACTACCATCATGGATACGCAAGAAGCCTGCTGCTTGTTCAAACGTCTTAGCACCCAAGCGTGGGACATTTTTCAATGACTCACGACTGTCAAACGCACCATGTTCTTTACGATAGGTCACGATTTGTTGAGCGACATTGCGATTCAGACCAGCGATGTGTGCCAAAATAGCAGGGCTAGCAGTGTTCACATCGACACCAACCGCGTTTACGCTATCTTGAGTCACTTTGTCTAGACTATCTGCTAGCTGAGTCTGATTCACGTCATGCTGATATTGACCCACACCAATGGCTTTTGGATCAACCTTAACGAGCTCTGACAATGGATCTTGCAGACGACGAGCGATAGATACTGCGCCACGTACAGAGACGTCCATATTGCCAAGCTCATCACTCGCAAGCTCACTGGCTGAATAGACAGATGCACCCGACTCATTAACGATAACCGCTTTGGCCTTTAACTCAGAATTGGCTGCCAAAATCTCTTTAATCATCGCATCTGTTTCGCGACTTGCCGTACCATTCCCGATAGCCACTAGATCGACGTTATAAGTGCTTAACAATTCATCAATGACTTTTTTGGCTTCACCCATTTTATTATCAGGGGCAAACGGATAGACGGTTGAAACAACAGGCTTGTCTTCGCTGTCTAGCATAACATGGCCTTGAGCATCGACAATCGACATTTTGACACCGTGGCGAATACCAGGATCGACACCTAAAATAACTTTACGGCCGGCAGGTGCTGACATTAACAAGTGCTGCAGGTTATTTGCAAATACATCAATAGCATCTGCTTCAGCGGTCAGACGTTTTTCAGTCAATAAGCGATGTTCAATATGCGGACGCCATTTGTCTTTCCATAGGCTGCTAGCCGCTTCTGTTAAAAACTCACGGCGAGCTGCTGGTACAGTAGCATCAACACTGAAATGGCTAATAGCTTTTTCGATAAACGGTGCGTCTTCGCCTTCAATTTTCAGACCCAAAACGTTTTCTTGGCGACCACGTAGCATCGCTAATAGGCGATGATTAGGCAGACGAGCTAGGCTTTCGCTGTGCTCAAAGTAATCTTTGAATTTTTCACCGACTTCACGTTTTTCATCACTAGCAACGCTCGATACGATACTGGCCGTCTTGGCGAAACCACTGCGCAAGTTGTCTAGCAAATCTAGTGCTTGCGTCCATTCATCAACGATGATGGCTTGTACACCAGCCAATTGCTTTTCGATATCGCTGAAATCAACGTCAATCTCATTACCACTATCATCGGTAATGCTAGATTGTACTTGATAGTCTGCTAGTGCGTCTGTTGGGGTAATCTCTTGTGTTAGCACCGCTTGGGCAGCAACATCGAGACCAGCAGCACGTGCTTTAGCAGCAGGTGAACGGCGACGTGGACGATACGGTAGGTAGATGTCTTCTAACTCAAGCTTAGACGTCGCATTATCGATACGCGACTGTAGCTCATCGGTCAAATTACCTTGCGTGCTGAGCAGCTCAGTAATTTTTAGGCGACGGGTGGCCATGTCACGCTCATAATTGAGAGACTTCTCTAACGCTCGTAATTGCGCATCATCAAGATCCTGAGTCTTCTCTTTGCGGTAACGGGCAATAAACGGAACAGTCGCGCCTTCATCGTAAAGTTTGACAAACGCATTGACTTGAGCAGTCTTAATGCCAAGCGCGCGAGCAAGCTTGTCGTGAATATTCGCGTGTGTGGTTGCATCCAAAACCTTTGCATTTGTCGAGGTTTGAGATGGCGTTAAGGTATCAGTGCTACTCATATACGTATCAATCGTTGAGAAATGTAGTTTTGCATTATAGCAAAAGCTGCATGAATAAAAATCCTTTTTATCTTTTCGTTATTTATCGCGTGTTTTATATCAAAAATCGCCGAATATCATAGGTTCTGTCGCCTTGTTAAACAAACGCATACAGCATTTGTCCTTATGAGTGATGCAATTAGTTGTGCAATCTTATACACTAAAGTATCAATAACTAAAATATCGGTATGTTCTGATACATTGAACAATAGTTTTCAATTATGTGAAGATATTGCTTCTGACCAGTAATTAGATAATGATACTATTTTTATTCATAATTTTTCACACATGTTTTACACATGTTGTTATGTATATTTTCTGCTAATAATAATTTTTATAAGAGGATGCCTGTATGCCTGATAATACCAGCCCCGATACTTTGACTCAGCGTATTTTAGTCGTCGATGACGATGCACGTCTGCGCTCGTTGTTACAACGCTTTCTGGAAGACGACGGTTTTGTCGTTCGTACTGCTCATGATGGCAGTCAGATGGACAAGTTAATGCAGCGCGAACTGTTTTCTTTAGTCGTACTAGATTTGATGTTACCAGGCGAAGACGGTATTAGTATTTGCCAACGTCTGCGCGAAGACAATGGTGACATCCCTATCATTATGCTGACCGCTAAAGGTGGCGATGCAGATCGCATTGCAGGACTCGAAGCGGGTGCTGATGATTATCTGCCTAAGCCATTTAATCCAAAAGAGCTATTGGCCCGTATCAAAGCCGTACTGCGTCGCCAAAACCGCGAGCTACCTGGTGCACCAAGCCATCAGCTTGAAGTGGTTGAATTTGGGCCGTGGACATTAGACTTATCGACTCGTACGCTCAAACGTGACGGCAACGTTGTTACCTTAACAACAGGTGAGTTTTCGGTACTAAAAGCTTTAGTACAGCATCCACGTGAGCCATTGACCCGTGACAAACTGATGAACCTTGCACGTGGTCGTGAATGGGGTGCGATGGAGCGCTCTATCGATGTACAGGTATCACGTTTACGTCGCCTGATCGAAGATAACCCATCTCAAGCACGCTACATCCAGACTGTTTGGGGCGTGGGCTATGTATTCGTCCCTGATGAAGCTGAAGTAGAAGCCATTAAGGGTGAATAACCTTTGGCTGATGTCATTCCTTTTAATATAGGCCGTGTTTGTAAACAAGCAAACACGTGCCAATATGATGAGCATATCTGTGAAAAACCCTATTATCTTTCAAAACATACCCTGCACCTTGGTGACGGGGTTTTTGGGTGCTGGCAAAACCACTGTCATTAATCAGCTGCTTGCAACAAAACCAACTGATGAACGCTGGGCATTACTGATTAATGAATTTGGTCGTATTGGTATTGATGGTGCATTACTAGCCAGCTCACAAGACAACTTGAATGAGCAAAAGAACATTGCGATTCGTGAGGTCAGCGGTGGCTGTATTTGCTGTACCAGTCAACTGCCTTTACAAATAGCTATCAGCCGCCTACTTAGTGAGCACCATCCACAGCGCCTGCTCATTGAGCCGACAGGACTTGCCCATCCACGTGAGCTTATCATGCAACTCAGTGCTCCGCATTGGCAGACAGCGCTGAAAATGCAAGCGGTGATAACCGTACTTAGTGGTGCGCAATGGCAACAAGATAAATATCGCAATCATGATGGGTTTCAAGCGCATGTCCGCGATGCTGATGTGTTAGTGATTAACCGCTATATCCAACTAAGCGGTAGCGAAAAACAGGCATTACAAGCGTGGGTAATCACTTTAAATCCGCAGGTAAATATCATTTGGACAGTATCTGAGCAGGTATCTCATGATACGAGTGACTCATCCAATATCCATCTATCAAAATCAAGCCTATCAGAGTTAGGCATTCAACTGACCAAGCCTAGTCAGACTATATCAAAACAACGCACGATAAATATCGCTCGCCCTAACAAGTCAGTGATTGGCTTACAACCTCGGGTTGGCGCTATATCAGCTGCTTCGTTATCTTCCCCATCGTCCAACGCCCTAGTAGACAATGACGATGAGACCATTACCGATACAGAGCAGCCTTACCGCTATCATGAAACGCAGCAAGACATATTATTGGCAGGATGGCGACTGCCAGCACACTATGTATTGAAAGCTGATGAATTACAGAGTTGGCTATTAAGGCTACCAAGCTGGCAACGCATCAAAGGCGTGGTACGTACGTCTGATGGCTGGCTACAGATTAACTTTACTCCTGACAGCTTGACCACGAGCACGGTCAGCCCTCAGGTAGATAGTCGATTGGAAATCATCTTGCAGTTGGATGAAGTTAGTGATGATGACAACGATTCAGCGGTAGAAAGCGACGGTTCAGAAGAAAGAGATAAGACAGCGCTTTCTTCTATAGACTGGGAATCATACGATACTGAGCTAATGGCATTGGTTATATAGTAATAGATAAAAAAAGGGCGAACATTGCGATATAAAATAGCAATGTCCGCCCTTTTACTTTTTAGCGTAGTTGACTGTCTTTACTGCCCCGACGATTGAACAATTCGGCAGCGCGTGCCTCTTGTTCAAGTTCTGTCTGACAACCTACGCAGTGTTGAATACCTGGTACGGCTAAACGCCTTGCCTCTGGAATAGGATTGCCACATTCATCACACAGCTCAGCACTATCACCCGTTGGCAGTGAACGTCGTGCCCGTTCTAACGCATCATTAACGGTCGCATCCATCTGCTCGTGCTCAGCACCATCTCTTGACCAGCCACCTGCCATAATTCCATCCTATTTATTATCATTAGATATTACAAATCACTTTAATAACAGATAGATGGGGTTGTTTATAACTGATTACAACCTACTGCTAGGTGCAAAAGCTATGTATGAAAGTGCTAAATAACGATATTCCCTAGCAGAAAACCACACTATCAATCTTTTGGTTGCAGCTCGACCACTTGCCCGCGTACACCGATGCTGTCATCACTCATCAGACAAACATAGCCTGCCATGATATCTTCAGGTGTTTTTAGGCTCATAGGATTTTCACCTGGGTATGCATGGGCGCGCATGTTGGTACGAGTACCGCCAGGATTGACACAGTTAAAACGCAAGTTAGTGGTGCTCTGCGTCTCCTGAGTAAAGATATCACTCATACCCTCTACGGCTTGCTTTGAGAGCGCATAAGCCCCCCAAAATGCACGAGGATGTGTGCCAACTGTGCTAGACGTAAAGACAATAGAGCCATTATCCGCATCTTTAAGTAATGGTAGCAACGCTTGAGTGAGCATAAACGTCGAGGTGAAGTTAACTTTCATCACTTGAGCAAAGGTATCAACATCATACATCTCAAGCGGCGTCAGCTGTCCAAGCAGACCTGCATTGTGCAAGATACCATCCAGTTTACCGACTTCTTTGCCAATCAATCCTTCGAGCTGCTGCATTTCAGCATACGTTGCGCCTTCTAGATTCATCGGTAGCATCGCTGGTTGCTTACCACCAAAACTCTCTATCTCATCATACACATATTCCAGCTTGCTACTGGTACGACCCAATAGCAGCACCGTTGCACCATAGCGAGCGTAGGTTAGTGCAGCGACTCGACCAATACCATCACCGGCACCTGTCACCAAAATAGTTTTACCATCTAAACAATTATCAGATGGCATAAAACGACGAATATCATCATGAGTTAAAGGTTTCTTGGTGTTTTGCATATCTTGTTGCTCAGCCGATTGGTCAATATTTGCGCTCATGTAATTGCTCACTGCTTATCGTTTAATAGGTTGGAATGTTTTCTTACATTGTCTGATTCAAAACTGTCTATTGGGTATCACTTATATCCAAACCTTTACTCAATAATTTATAAATAATCAAATTTACCAGATGACAGCAGCAATTTGTTCAATTGCTCAGGTGTCTCGGTAATGTAGTCTGCGCCCCACTTCTTTAGGTTTTTTTGATCTTGCGGCGGGATATAACCATATGCTGCCAAAATCGTCGGCATGCCAGCTGCGTTGCCAGATTCGATATCGCGTATATGATCGCCAACATAAATCACACAGCCAGCCGCACCACGAGGTATACCTAGCTTTTCGAGCGCCATATACATAGGCTCTGGATCAGGTTTTGGGCGAGACACGTCATCAGGACAGACCAACACAGCACAGCGTTCGTCCAACTGCATTGTGCTTAATAGTTTCTCTGCCAAATAACGCGGCTTGTTAGTCACGATACCCCATGGCACTCTTTTCGCTTCGAGGTCTGTAAGCACTTCCTCTAATTCAGCGAATACACAGCTATCGACACATATATCTGCCTCATAATCATCCAAAAACTGCTGACGAAAATCAAGCAAGGTTTCTTCACTGACATCGAGTTGCTCGTTATGTCGTAACATCAACTGTACCATCGCTGAGGCACCGGCAGAAACCTGCTCACGTATCTCCGACTCAGGTGGTGCTTGCCAATTGTTTTCGAGGCTCATCTTACCGATGATACGGACGAAGTCAGCAGCAGTATCAATTAAGGTCCCATCGAGGTCAAACAACACTGCTTTTACAAATTGGGCCATAGCAAATACTCTCAAGGTGAATAACAAGATTAATAAAATATGATGTCACAAAAGCAACCGAACACAGTATCAGATTTTTACGCCATTGGTTTTTGTACAGCAATCATATAATTGACATCGACATTCTGTGCCAGCCAATAACGCTTGGTCAATGGATCATAATGCAACCCAATGATGTCTTTACGCACAAATCCAGCATTGCCTGCCATTTTATCTAATTCGGCTGGGGTAATAAACTTGGCATAATCATGGGTACCACGATCGAGTAAGCGCAGTACGTATTCTGCTCCAACAATGGCAAACAAGTATGACTTGGGGTTACGGTTAATGGTCGAAAGCACACAAACCCCGCCTGGTGCTAGCAGATCAAAACAAGCCTGCACAATTGAACTCGGATCAGGAACATGCTCAAGCATTTCCATACAACTCACCACATCGAACTGACCTGCATGCGTCTGTGCTAAGGTCTCTACTGGGATATGTTGATAACGCAAGGTATCCTCTAAACCGCTCTGCTCTGCATGTAACGCTGCTGCTTTTAGATTTTCAGTACCTAAATCAACACCCGTCACATCAGCGCCACGACGTGCCATTGATTCTGACAATATACCGCCGCCACAACCGACATCCAGCACTTTTTTACCCGCTAATCCAGTCTCAGCTGACTTGCTAGAGTCATGACTTTGATAACTGCGCTTAACATTTTCTTCTATCCAATTTAAGCGTAATGGATTGATTTCATGTAAGGTTGCAAACGCGCCCGTATTGCTCCACCATTCACTGGCCAGTTTATTAAATTTTTCAACTTCGCTAGGATCGACATTGATAGCATTAGCATGGATGTCATCGGCAGTGGTATTCATTTGCTCATTCAAAGAAGGCTGGGAAGATAGAGCTGAACTCATAGCGTTTTTCCTTTATTGTCATTATCATGTACAGTACGCAATTATGCGTTTAATATTAGCATGCGAGCAGCAATTTTGTTGTGAGGACATCGTCACCGATTGTGAAGTGTAATCACAAACTCTAGCCAATCACTACTTTAAATCGTTTAGGTAGCCATCCTTGCTAATAAGCTCAAGTAGCATACCATTCAGGCGGCCAAACTCTAAAAAACAAGATTAAAAACCATAAAAATCAATAATAATGAGCGTATAGAACAATAAGCAATATACCTTAAATAATAGCTCACAGCTTTACAACCATTGGTTAAGAATCAGATTCACAAGTACACACATTTTACATTATCATAGTCGATACGCTATTATAGTTAGATTATACTCGACGCTATACCGTTTATACACTCAAAACTATTGCTATAGAAGCCTCCTAACACACCCTAAATCTCTACATCTCAAGGATAAAGTATGAAACGTGTCATCACACTGACTGGTCTAGCCATGGCTATTGGTCTTGCCACTACAGGCGCACAAGCCGCTGATTATGTCGCTGGAAAAGACTATCGCGTGCTAGACAATCCAGAAAAAATTAGCGGTGATGCTATCATTGTTCGTGAGTTTTTTTGGTACGGTTGCCCGCATTGTAACGTGTTGAATCCACATATGGAAAAATGGGCAAAGAACAAAGACAAAGACGTTGCTTTCTTCAAAACCCCAGCAGCAATGAATCCTGTTTGGGAAACCAATGCTCGTGGTTTCTATGCAGCACAGTTATTAGGATTCGAAAGCAAAACACATGATGCCATGTTTGACGCAATCCACAAAGATGGTAAAAAACTGTTTGACCAACAGTCAATAAGCAAATGGTATGGTTCGCAAGGTGTTGACGAGAAAAAATTCAACAGCCTTTATAATTCATTCGCTGTTGGTACAAAAATTGGTCGCTCACAAGCTGGCGCCAAACGCTATCAAGTATCAGGTGTACCAACGGTTGTGGTACAAGGTAAATATGTCATCAGTGGTCAAGACGCTACTGTACCTAAGATCGTTGACTTTCTAGTCGATAAAGTTCGTGCTGAAAAGAAGAAATAATATAGCTTGTATCTATTACATATAGATAAGAGAGATATTAAGCCATACAAAAAAGCCAATCATTATATGATTGGCTTTTTTGTGTTTCAGTATTGCTGATTAAATATTTTAGCTAGCCTGTAGGTCTATAAACACTGTGTACCTATAAACTGTGGTGTCTATAAACTAAGCCTGACTATCAAGTTTATACGTTCGTTATTTTTTTAGCTGTGACAATATGGCCACTTCACGAATATAACTGGCCAAATCTGCTTTTGACTCTGACATTAGCTCATCATCATTTGTATGCTTAGCATACTCAATCCAAAGCAATAGCTGATACATACTATGGTGCTCAGAAGCTTTGTATTGTTTAACAAACTGCTTGAGCGTACCTTCATCATTGATATTGAGACGCTCATACCAGCTCTCTATCTTAGAAACTTGCTCTTTAGGAAAGTATGAATCAAATAATGCCTTGATCAGCTCATGACGATTTTCTTCAATCATAAGCTTGCCAACACGTTTGGTCTGACGATTACGTGCATTGGCGCTAGTAATATCGGCAAGTGCCATCAGCTCTGCCATAAAATAATCACTGGCAGGCAAGGCTTTTAGCTGTTTTTTTGACAAACTAGCAAGCGGTATCGATAACTGCTGCAAGCGCTCATGGGCTTTTTTGAGTTCTGTGCGCGAGACGCGCATATCCTGTTCTTTCCAGTCGATCATAAAAGCTTTCCAAAATAGTAAATAATAAAATGAATAGTGTCTGCTGCTATTACCAGCGACTTTTTTCGCGATGTTTAGCCAGCACTTTTACGCCTTTCGGCATAACATCAGCAAGACGACGCTGTAAATTATCGGTGATGAATACGGAACGGTGCTTGCCACCAGTGCAGCCAATCGCCACTGTCACCGTATGGCGGTTATTGTGCAAAAAATCTGGTAGCCAACGTGTTAGGAACTTTTCGAGATCATCGGTCATCTCGGTGACTTCTGGATAATCGGCAAAGAAGGCTGCCACTTCAGTATCTAGACCTGTCGACGTACGTAGTTCAGGGTTCCAATGTGGATTGGGCAAAATTCTCACATCGAATACAAAATCAGCATCAATAGGACTGCCGTATTTAAAACCGAAAGACAGCAAATTAATGACTATCTGATTGTCGACACCGATATGTTCACGCAAACTGTCTTTTAATTGATGGATATTCAGCGTGCTGGTATCAATTCTAATATCGGCATGACTAGCTATTGGCTCTAATAACTCAACTTCTTTTTTTATCGCAGCCGGTAGATTGAAAGTAATATGTTTCGCATTGTCATTATCGGTATCCTGTGACATCAAAGGATGTACCCGGCGAGTTGCATTAAAACGGGCGATTAGTGTACTCTCTTGCGCAGTCACATAGAGCACTTGAACAGCGTTTGCGCCATACGTTTTTTTGAGCAGATCATGTGTTTGTGCAAAGTTAGATAAATCAGCGCGCGGCGTGCGAATATCGACACCAAGCGCAATACGATGAATACCACTTTCGTTGACCAATTTATGCGCTGCATCGGGTAACAAGGACAGTGGTAGATTATCGATAGAGTAGTATCCCAAATCTTCTAAGATATTCAATACCGAGGTTTTACCTGATCCTGAACGGCCCGATACAACGAGAATACTAAGTGTGTCAGAGGTTGCTCTACGTGCTGCCGGCTCAGACTGATCGTTGTTTTCGCCTTGATTTATATCCATGCTCTACCCATCCTAGTTCATTGCATCTAACAAATCGCCATGTATAGTCAATCCTCTATAAAAGAGTGACAGCGTTAACCTCGCTTGAAGTATTACATATACATCTACACTCGGTTGCCTTGATTCTCTTTTAAACTGAATCAACTATAGCTAACAGTAGCTAACCTACTATCACCAATTGATTGTCCAACAAACGCGCACGCCCTAGCCAAGCAGCAACCAGAATAATCAAGTTTTTATTTTCTACATTAAAATTATCAGTCTCACTAACGACCGAGTCTAGCGTGTCAGTTTTTATTTCTAAATAATCAATCGTGAAACCAGCATCAGTAATACGCAGTTGGGTTTCTGCTAGCAATGATTGAACAACTTGCGGATTCTGCTCACCAGTCTCTAACCGTTCTGCTAAATACTGCAACGCTTGATGTAATACTGGTGCTATGTGACGCTCAGTAGCGCTTAAGTATTGGTTCCGCGATGATAGTGCCAAGCCATCAGTAGCACGGACAATGGGTGCACCGATAATATCAATGGGGTAACTTAAATCACGTACCAACTGCTGAATAATCGCTAACTGCTGGTAGTCTTTTTGTCCAAAAACAGCAACATCAGGTTGTACGATATTAAACAATTTGGAAACGACAATACCAACACCATCAAAATGTCCTGGGCGCGACTGACCACATAACTGAGTCGTAATAGCACCAGTAAGAACGGAGGTCGGTGGCGGTAATACTGGGTACATCTCATCAATACTAGGCGCAAAGACATAGTCTGTATCAACAGTGGCTAGCTTTGCAACATCTTCATCAAGTGTGCGAGGATAGCTATCAAAGTCCTCTCCTTCTCCAAACTGAGTAGGATTGACAAAAATACTAACCACTACAATATCAGCATGTTGCTTAGCAATCTTCACTAATTCAAGGTGGCCATCATGCAAGTTACCCATCGTGGGTACTAAGGCAATACGCGGTTGGCTGCTCTGATTCTCGTTTTCTTGACCACGATAAGGCCTTAAAGCAGCACGCAGTCCTGAGATATGATGATGGATAATAGGCATGATTGAATATTCTTCTATCTATAATCGTAAAACTAACTATTAATTGAATTGATGCTGTTCAGTAGGAAAGCTGCCTTCACGTACTGACTGCTGATAAAGGGCAAATGCCCCTTCAATACTGTGCGCAGTATTACGCTCATCTGTCAGAAAATCATGAACAAAGCGTGGCACACGGCCGTGAGCCATGCCTAACATGTCATGCATAACCAAGACTTGGCCGTCAGTATCTGCACCAGCACCAATGCCAATAACTGGCACAGCAACTGCATCTGTCACTGCTTTTGCAAGCTCAGCAGGCACACATTCTAATACTAGTAGTGCAGCACCTGCAGCAACAACTGCTTTGGCATCAGTAAGCAACTTGTCCGCCGCTTCATCACCACGACCCTGAATTTTGTAGCCGCCAAAGACATTGACTGACTGCGGCGTCAGACCAAGATGCACACAAGTGGGTGTGCCTGCCTGTGCTAATGTCGTGACCAACTCACAAAGCTCGCTACCGCCTTCAATTTTGATCACGTGCGCGCCAGCTTGCATCAGCTTACGGCTATTAGCAATCGCTTCTGGCAGTGTCACATAACTCATAAACGGCAGATCAGATAAAATGAGTGCATGGCTGTTACTACGGGCAATATT
This sequence comes from Psychrobacter sp. TPE 89C, assembly GCF_055522395.1. Lineage (NCBI taxonomy): Bacteria > Pseudomonadati > Pseudomonadota > Gammaproteobacteria > Moraxellales > Moraxellaceae > Psychrobacter > Psychrobacter sp. TPE 89C. The sequence continues at coordinate 19,192 of NZ_JBVFXW010000014.1, read as the reverse complement.
GGCTGTATGATAAGCCATATCATCGACCGTCACGGGCAGCGTTGAGTCATAACCTTGCACGACCATGCCCAAACTATCACCGATTAAGATGGTATCAATCTCTGCCTTGTCCATCATCCGTGCAAACATAGAGTCATAGCACGTCAAGCAAGTGAACTTAGCACCTTCTTTTTTAAATTTATTTAAAGTAGATAACGTCGTCATATGACCCTCAATTATTCTGCTGTGCAGCTACTCATTAATATTTTTTATCAGTCATTAACAATGCTAACGACGACTATTCTAACATTTGAAAATCATGCGTCGTTTGCCAGTAACTTCAAACCTGTCCAATCTGCACTCTGTAGATACTCACCGATCGGCATACCTTTGATTATCAAGTTTGGCGCCAATTCCCGAAGCGGTATCAGTACAAAGTTACGCTCAGTCAATCCAACATGCGGTACGCTTAATTGTGGCTCTGCAATGCGCACGTCACCATACAATAAAATATCGACATCGAGACTACGCTCTCCCCAATGTCGTAGGCGTGCACGCATGGCTTGCGACTCTAACTGCTGGCAAAATGCAAGCAGCTCAAGCGCGGGTAACGTCGTCTCAAAACCAACAACTGCATTGACAAAATCAGGCTGATCTTGCGGCCCCATCGGTGCTGATGCATAAAATGAGGATACTTGAATCTCACGCACCTGCTCATGCTCTCGCATCGTTGCAACTGCTTGCTGCAAGTGCTCTGCTGGTGAACCCAGCTCATTAGCGAGATTGCTACCCAAACCTATATAGCAGGTAACCCAACCAGTATTATCCGTATTGTTATCCATATTAGGCATTTTCAATACTTGGCTGACGACGGCGACGCTTCGATGGCACAGGGCCCTTATTGTCACTCACGTTATTAGCAGTAACCTTGCTATGAGCCGCTTGACTGGTTTTAGCAGCTTTGCTTTCTACCGCTTTTGCTGATTTTTTAGCTGTTGCAGGAGCAGTAACTTTCGCTACTTGCTTATGTTCTGACGGCTTCTTGGCTTTAGTATCTGCTGTATCAGCGGACTGAACTGCCGACTTAGGTACTTTTTTCGTATACTTAGCACTAGCAGTAGCTTGCTCGTTATTAGCCGCTATCTGAGGCGTTACACTGCCTACAGTAGGCTCACGACGACGGCGCTTATGCGGTATCGGCTCATTGTTCATACTTACTAGTGCAGGCGATCTGGCCACCGAACGAGTAATATGTGTTGTAGATACAGGCTGAGTCTCTGATGGTTTAGCGCTAGATGATGGAACACTATTTGAACGAGCCGGACGTGTACCTTCTACTCGCTCCGCCTTCTTAGACGACGTGTTCTGAGTTGCTGCTTTTTGCTGCACAGGTTCATTAGAACGTTTAGACTTATCATTACCTGACAGTTGCTTTTGTAATGGTGGCACGACTTTCTCATGCTCTATAACAAATAACGGCGCAGGCTTAGAATGATGACGTTTATTTGCCGTTTGGCTGCTAGTATTGGCAAGAGACAACTGCTGCAATTGGGCAAGCTCATTACTGTCTTGCTTTGCTTGCTGAAACTCATGGCTATTGCTTTTGTTGCTACCAGACTGCTTAGCAGGAGCTGATTGACTAGCAGCGCGGCGACGGCGTGCTGGAATATTTGACGCATCATTTACCATTGTCTGCTCATTCCTACCCTGCTCGGCACTGTTACTCGCTTTGCTTTGCTTGGTGTTTTTTTGATGAGAGACTGTGTTATCACCACTGTTTGACTCTGGCTTTTGACGATTGCGTCCACGACCACGCTGTCCCTGCTGCTTATAGGCACCACGGCGAATATTTTCGTCAAACTCATCAACAGCTTGCTCTTGGTCTTGCTCAGACAGTGTCTGATACGTCTGCCACCAGTCGCCCATACCGTTGGTAGACTCTGACAACGGATGCTCAGCATCACCGCATTGCTCGCGCAATAATAAAAAGTCAAAACCCGCACGAAAGCGTGGATGCTCAGAGAGCTGGACGATTTGTTTGCTACGTGGGGCGGCAAGTTTTGGCTGTAATACCCAAATATCACGGATAAACTGCTCTGCAAACTTAGGAATCGCGGTCTTAATACGTTGACGATCGATCACTTTACCAGCAGCGTGCATTTGTGCTTCAGCAAATGGCATATTACGTTTTTTAGCTTTTGCCAATTGATGAAGGTAGTTTTCCCACAATAGCGCGGCATAAAAGAACGCAGGATTGATACTTTTGCCCGCTGCAATACGTTTGTCCGTATTGATGGCTACTTGTTTGACTAGCGCACTTGGCTCAGACGGTGGATAAATAATTAAGCTGTCAATCGCACCTGATTCAAACAACAACGGCAGCAGTGGTACTAAATAGCCACCCGTAAACATCTTCTGCGTTTCATCATAGAGGCGATGCGGTGATATTTGCTCAAGTAGCGCCCAATTACCATCATGAAACTGATCAGACAATGCTTCATCAAATTCAAAACCGAGCTTAGCCTTAAAACGTAAGGCACGTAATAACCGTACTGGATCTTCTTCTATACGAACGGGCGCATGGCCAAGCAGTCGAATGATTTTGTTATCAATATCTTCAAGCGCACCACAAAAATCATGAACCACACCTTTAAGCGGTTGATAATAGAGTGCGTTGATAGAAAAATCACGACGAGAGAAATCCTGTTTGATATCACCCCAAACATTATCACGCAGAATCATGCCATCTTGATTGGTATTAGCATCACTCGTTGGCGGACCACGGAAAGTAGCAACCTCAATCAGTTCTCTGCCTGAATACACGTGCGCCAACTGGAAGCGACGACCGATAATACGGCAGCGCTTACCAAAGACGTCTTTGATTTCATGCGGTTTAGCATCAGTGACCGCATCAAAGTCTTTTGGACGCAGACCCAATAAGGTGTCACGCACACCGCCACCGACGATATATGCGTCAAACCCAGCTCGGGTTAAAGTGGCAATTACTTCAGTAATGGAATTGGGTAATTCAGATTTATTCAGTTCTAACTGCTTGGCGGCACGCTCGGCCATGCATCTACTCCTCGCCGGTATTCTTTGACCACCCCTGATGAACACAGCGTTTATCAGGCGGATGTACCCACTAGTTTAACAAATTTTGGACGCAGTAGGTGTGTTATGACATTTACTTACGTGCTATTTTGTCAATATCGGGGTTAATTAAAGCAAAATAATGCCTCTAATCTTGTATGCTTAAACGTCCTCGATTTTTCTCAACGGTTTTTGCACCAATACCTTTGACCTTTACTAACTCATCAACTGTCTTAAAGTTGCCAAACATCTCACGATATAAAATAATCGCTTGGGCCTTGCTGCTGCCGATACCATTGAGTGAAACCAACTCACCTTCGCTGGCACGATTAATATTCACAGTATATTGCTCACGCGCTTGAGTTTTGGCATTTTCTTGTGACAACAGGTACTCATAGGCACGCTGAGGATTATCAAAACAGGGCGCAGCATTAGCATTATTAAGCATCAAGATAGCCAAAACACAACCTAAAATCGCTGTCTTGGCTACGCTAACAAACGAGATTTTAGGATGAGCGTTCATGTTGTTTCGCCGCTTCCCACAATGCATCCATTTCTGTTATATCGCTGTCTTCCAAACGCTTGCCAGCTGCATCTAATTGCGCTTCAATATAACCAAAACGTGACTTAAATTTATGCACACACGTCAGCGTTGCTGTTTCTGCATCAAGGTTTAACTTGCGCGCGACATTGACTAGGGCAAACATACAATCACCCAGTTCTTTTTCAACTTCTCTGATATTGGCTTTGCTTATGTCGTATTTAGCAGCTTCTTTAGACTTATCCGTCAACTCATTTTTTAGCTCGGCAATCTCTTCATCCAGCTTATCCACTGCCCCTGCAATTCCTTCCCAATCAAACCCCAATTTTGAGGCTTGCTTTTGCACATCTTGTGCTTGCATGAGTGCACTACCCGCTTTGGTATTATCCAAACGTCGCTTTGGTTTACCGCGTGCCTCGCGTGCGTGCTGCTCTTCCGCTTTAATCTCATCCCAGCGTACTTTTACCGCTGCATCGTCTGTTAGTGTTTCGGCCTCAAATACATGCGGATGACGACGAATCAGCTTCTCTTGTAGAGTAGTAATAACGTCACTCATATCAAAACGCCCTTGCTCAGCATACATCTGACAATGAAACACAACTTGGAGTAGCACATCGCCTAGCTCGCCTTTGATATCTTCATCATCATCGCTTTGTACCGCTTCGCCTAGCTCATAAGCCTCTTCGATGGCATAAGGAATGAGGCTATGATTGCTTTGCTTTTTATCCCATGGACAATCAACTCGCAGCCGCGCCATCAATGCTAAAAGATCATCAAGCTGGCCTGTGGCTTCTGGTGTTCCTTGTACTGGTACAGGCACTGTGATTTTATTGTCGAGAGTATTCATAAGGGAGGCTCTTATCATTTTGTTTGTTATTTTATTCGATGGCTTAGTATAAAGTTAATCAATAACTATTGGCGCGCGTTTGGTTCATCATTGAGTGGTTAGTGTATCATTGAACCCTGATTGGCCTATAATTGTGCTATCTACTTTATTATTTTACCGCTGCTCACGCGCAAGGAAATTCTACCATTATGTCTACTTCTGCGACCATTAGCTATCAGCCAAAAACTGAATTCAATCCTATTACGATCAGCTCATTCAAAGCTTACGATATACGTGGTGAGCTTGGCGTTAATCTGGATGAAGAGATTGCTTACCGTATTGGGCGTGCCTTTGCGCAGATTCTATATCAGCGTCATAGTACAGTAAGTGAGACTCATGACAATGATATGACAAATCTAAAACCTGCCATTGTCATCGGCAGCGACATTCGTCATTCTAGTGAACAGCTTAAACAAGCCGCCATAGCAGGTATTATTGATGCTGGTATTGATGTGATTGATTTGGGTATGACTGGTACTGAGGAGGTATATTTTGCCACCAGTCATTATCAGGCGTTGGGTGGTATCGAAGTCACTGCCAGTCACAATCCTATCAATTATAATGGCTTGAAATTGGTCAAAGAACATTCAAAACCGATCAGTGCCGATGATGGGCTGGCAGAGATTCAGGCGCTTGCAGAATCTGGCAAATTCACGACTGACAATCCATCAGGAAAACTACAATTATTGACCGATAAAAGTTCTTATGTCGATCATGTCATGACATTTATTGATACGGATAAACTAAAGCCGCTCAAGCTGGTCATTAACTCAGGCAATGGCAGTGCTGGCCCAGTGGTTGATTTATTAATTGATAAGCTAGCACAAGTAGATGCACCGATTGAAGTGATTAAACTGCATCATGCCCCTGATGGCAGCTTCCCCAATGGCATTCCCAACCCTATGATTGAAGCCAACAGAGTGGCTACCCAGCAAGCTGTATTGGAAAACAATGCTGATCTTGGCATTGCTTTTGATGGTGACTTTGATCGCTGTTTCCTATTCGATGAACGTGGCGAATTTATCGATAGTAGCTACATCGTTGGTATGCTTGCGCAAGCCTTTTTGAATAAATATCCAAGTGAATCAATCGTCTATGATCCGCGAGTGATCTATAATACCGAAGCGGTGATAGAAGAACACGATGGTAAGGCCGTCATCAGTAAATCTGGACACTCATTCATTAAGCAAGTCATGCGTGACTCTGGCGCGGTATACGGGGGTGAAATGTCTGCCCATCACTATTTTCGTGACTTCTTCTATTGTGATAGCGGCATGATTCCTTGGCTATTAACCATTGAGCTATTGTCCATCACAGGTAAAACCTTATCCGAATTGGTCACAGGCTATATTGCCGCCTATCCCAGCTCAGGCGAATTAAACTTTCACCTCACCACTCACGATGCATCGACGATTATTAGCGCTATTGAAACCAAATTCAGTAGCGAGCAACCAATTAAATCGACGCTTGATGGCCTCAGCCTTAACTTTGGCGAGTGGCGCTTTAATCTGCGTGCTTCAAATACTGAGCCGCTTATCAGATTAAACATTGAAAGTCGCGGCAATCAAAAATTGTTAGCCAATAAGGTACAAGAAATAAAGGAATGGTTAGCAGCACAAGGTGCTGTACCAGCGTAAATTCATACTGTTCAATAAGAATAGCTTTGATTAGAAATCAAAAAAGGCTCGCTAATCATTATTAGTGAGCCTTTTTCTTAAAAAATATTTTAAGAAACTTACTTAGTACGACCAATGCCCATATAGTCACCAACTAAGCTATTGATTTGCATTCTTGTCAACGCATTTTGCGCATCGAATACTGGCATAGCTTGCTGATTGATTTTGGCCATATCTAACTGGTCTCGTGGCGACCAACTAACGATAAAAATTGCCTGAGCCTCGCCAAGTTGTTCATAAGGATTATCAATTAACTCAAGTAAGGGTTGCTGCTGATAAAGCACAGCAAGTTCGGCCTGCGCTTTGTCACTATAGACTATCGTACGAATATTATAAGACCATAATAAAGCCAATAATGGATGAATGGCTGATCCTGCCGTACGTCCTGATCCTGCCTTATAGCTACCACCCCAGACCATCACGGTTTTATTATCGATAAAACCATCAAAATACTGCCAAAACTTACGGAATATCAGCTCTTTTTGGTCTTCGTTGATGTGCATGACTGACTGCAACAGCGGCATATTCAAACTGTGCGTTTGGCTTGACTGCTGTAGCTTAGACAATTCAGTCGGGAGTGTATTACCACCAAAGCCCCAACCTGCTTGTAAGTAGCTGCCACCAACCCGCTCATCCAATCCCATAATACGACTCACTTGCTTGATATCAACCTGTTGACTATCCGCCAAGCGTGACATCTCATTCATAAAACTCACTCGCGTTGCGAGCATCGCCATGATACTACTACGGGCAAACTCTATTGTCGCAATATCAGCGTGATGGGTGGCACGCGCGTGCTGCATTAGAGGTTTTAATACTTCTAGATGTTGGCTACTATTGGCAGTCTTTTCACCGAGTAACCATAATGAAGGATTCAACATCGAGCTATAAGCATCACCATCCTGCAAAAAAACAAATGGCAAATAGTATACCCAAGCACGCTGTAACTGCTGAGCCAGTTCTGAGACTTTCCCTAACTGCTCAATACCGCTCATAACCACAGGTAGCACCTGCTGATGGCTATGATTGAATGCCGTAATCCAACTGGCTTCCGTCCATACTAATTTGATGCTATCTAAAAATAACCAGTAAAATGCCACAGTGCTTTGATTATCAACTTCGCCATGATTTGCCGATTCATAGCACTTTATTAACGTATCGGCACTATCGGGTAGCACTTTGCTGGTAATAACCTGCTGCTGCTCATACATCTGCCACAGCGCTTGTAAATGATGCTCAAAGCCATATTGCTGTATCTGCTGAGTTAATAAGTCCATATCCGCATATAAATGGATGCGTTGGCCTAAGCTTGCCAGCACCACGGCACTGGTAATGGCCTCAATACTATGACCAACCAGCACACAAACCTGATTGCTATGAACGCCTTGTGTCTTAGCCGCATGCATATATTTGGGTATATTTTCATTTATAGAATCAGCGCTCATAAGCTTACCCTTTCACTTTATTAATGTATCGGCAGCAGAATTAAGACAGCTGTCTAATGCGTTGCAGCAGCTGGTCAGTAGAGGTATCAAATTGACCTTGGGAGTCTTGCTGCGTGTGTTGCATCGCTTGATGTACGGACTCTGCCATTTGCTTCCCCATCTCCACGCCCCATTGATCAAACGGGTTGATATCCCAGATACTGGCCATGACGTAGACCTTATGTTCATAAAGCGCAATCAGCGCCCCTAAACTATGCGGCGTCAGCTCATCGATCAACAGCGTGGTTGAAGGCTGATTGCCACGGTAGTATTTATATTTATCGGCATTGGTGGCTGTTTTAGCCTCTTCATTGCTATTAGAAGCATCTGAAACAGCGGCATTACCAAACGCCAGTACCCGACTTTGCGCCAAACAATTGGCTAAAGACAGTTCATGCTGCTGTTGTAATGAGGCGTTTTTCACTTCGCCACTATAGCGGCGCACGCAAGCGATAAAGTCGCAAGAGACTTGCTGTGTTCCTTGATGTAGCAATTGGTAAAACGCATGCTGAGCATTGGAGCCAATTTCACCCCATAGAATCGGGCATGTATCATAGTCAATATGATCGCCATGCTGAGTAACGGACTTACCATTACTTTCCATCTCCAGCTGAGTCAAATAGCTTGGTAAATAGCTGAGACGACCATCATAAGGTAGTACCGTATGTGCATTCACCTGTAAAAAGGTACTGTTCCAAACGGCAAGCAGCCCTAATAATACCGGTAGGTTCTCCGAAAAATCAGCCTGTGCAAAGTGCTCGTCCATACTGTGCGCACCAGCCAATAACTCTTTAAAACCAGACATACCAATACGAATAGCAATGGCCAATCCAATCGCCGACCATAAAGAGAACCGACCACCGACCCATTCCCAAAGTTGTAGCTGATGCTCAGGATGAATCCCCCAAGCACTCATTTTTTTACTATTGGCAGAGATGCCAATAAAATGGCGACGTAACACGCTGTCTTCAGTACCTGCCCGCAGCTTAGCAGTGGCAAGTAGCCATGACAATGCTGTCTTAGCATTGGATAACGTATCGACAGTACCAAAGGATTTGGATGATATAATAAATAAAGTTGTCTCAGGATTTAGATGTTTGAGCAAGTTATCAAGCTGAGTACCATCCATGTTGGAGACGAAATGTACTTCAATCTCTGTATCTGCCCATTCATCAAGCGCAGTCGTTGCCATGAGCGGTCCAAGATCAGAACCACCAACGCCAATATTGACCACATCAGTGATAGCCTTACCTGAAAAACCACGCCATGTACCACTACGAACCCGCTCAGATAGTCTCGCTACCTGCGCTAAACTATGATGTACATCAGCAACGATATTTTGACTTTCAACTTGTAATGTGGCTGTTTCTGGCAGACGTAGTGCCGTGTGTAGCGCTGCACGCTCTTCACTGGTATTTACCAAGGCGCCCTGCATAAGCGCATCAATACGTGTCGACAATTCACAGCTCTCTGCTAGCTGAAATAGAGTTGCCAGTACCTTCTCATCAATACATTGCTTGCTATAGTCCATGTACAGCGCGCCAGCTTGCATGCTAAAGCGTGTAGCACGACTGTCATCCTGTACAAACAGCTGTGCAAGCGACCACGGATGCTTTGCAAGCGTTTTTAGTTGCTGCCAGTATTTAGAATGGCGAGCACTGTGATAGGTCTTGTCGCCCTTTATCTCATTCATCAGCTACTCATCATCTGCTAGTTGCTGCTCGGCGAAATAGATAAATGCCTGCATATATGAGCGCATATCGCCTGCATCGTAGCTATTTCCAAGCATCGTCGTGACATTCACTCCGTATTCACTAATCAATGCATCAATAGCATCCGTCAGCTGAATCTCACCACCGACTGAGGCTTTAGTATTGGCCAAATAGTCAAAAATCTTATTACTAAAGACATAACGACCAACGACTGCTAATTTAGAAGGTGCGTCGGCTAAGTCAGGCTTTTCTACAAACCCTGCGACTTTAAAGCTAGCGTTAATATCTGATTGCTCATCAATATTACTGGCATCGCTCAGCTTAGCAATACCGTATTTATGCACATCTTCATCGGCAACATTATCGACCAATATTTGTGAATGATTGTCTTTGCTAAAAGCATCAATCATAAACGCTAAATTATCAGTAGTCATATCACCAGTAAATGGATCAAGCACGACATCTGGCAGCAGAACGGCAAAGTCATGCTCACCGATGATCGGTCGAGCCGCCAATACCGCATGCCCCAAACCTAAAGCTTTACCCTGACGTATCATCGACACCGTCACATCCTCTGGTAGCCAGTTTAAACTATCCGCCAACTCGTCTTTACCTTTTGCTCTAAGCTGACTGTCTAATTCAGCATTGATATCAAAATAGTTTTCAATCGCACTTTTTTGCGCATGACCGACTAGAACAATATGTTTGATACCCGCAGCAATCGCCTCTTCAACGACATAATGAATAGCAGGACGATTACCTAGCGGCAATAGCTCTTTTGGCACAGATTTAGACAATGGCAACATACGAGTGCCAAAGCCTGCAACGGGGATAACGGCGTGAGTGATTTTTTTCATAGTGTGTGGGCTATATTAAGAAAATATAAATAAGGAAATACAATATATGCTGATAAGGAGCTATAATTCAATAAACTCTACAATTTGTTTAATCCATTGATCATAATTATAATTTTGTAATACATGGTCGCTGGCATAGCGCATCATCTCTGCCTGTTGTGTAGTATAACCTTTAGATAATTGTGCAAACAATTCATCTGCTTGCTCCTTACTATCAATGACTTCGCACATACCTTCAAAGCGGGTACTGACCGACAAGCTAGGATTGGTCACTGCCAGTCGCCCACAAGCCATAATCTCAATCAGACGACGGGAAAACATACTTGGAGAGTCAGTCACAGTATTGACATTAAGGCAATACGAATACTGCCTAAATAGCTCGCCAGTTTTATCATAAGGTACCGCAGGCTTAGTAGTCATATTCGGTAAATCTGGATAGCGATAAACGTCAGACTTACGATCAGAGTTACGGTCTACGATAGTCAGGCCATAAGGTGAGGCAGCAGTAAATGACATATCCTGCCACTGTTGGCGCGCATTATGGATATGCTGACTATAACTACCGACAAACAGGCTCTCATTATATCGAGGCGGTAAGGAGGTAGGATAGTGAAACTTAGGCTGCACGGCAAATGGTAGCACCCCTACTTTTACGCTCTTACCTAATATAGAACGATATCGCTGAACACAGTTTTCATCAACGGTCATTATATATTTGAATAAGCTGGCCGAGTCTATAAAACGGTTAAAGTGAGCACCATCTTCTTTATTCCAAAATACAGCAGGAATATTATGTCTATCTGCCGTTTCTAAAAGTTTACGCAGTTCAACGTTATTACGTTCAGGATAATCAGGATAATTAGCTATTTTATAACGCCATTTATCTTTACGACCACGCCATGCTGATTCGACCAAGATAAAGTCAGGCTTACGTTTTCGCCAAAATTGATACGGTAACTGCTCTTCAAGTAATTTGACAGAATTTACCATTTTCAAGGACTGGGAAGTCAACTCATCGCTAATTAGTGCTAGCTTTAACAAAGTATTAGGCCTATATTTTAAAGTTTAGAAGTTTTTTATTTGTAATGTTGGATAATAACAAAGCTAATATAATACTATTAGTATTTCTTTTGGAATTCTATCAGATTAAAGTCATTCTGGAGAAACTGTTTGCAAAGACGTCATTTTGGTAAAGGCTTATTAGGTTTTGCAATATTAGCCAATAGTGCTTATACAAAACCTTCATTAGCTCTACAAAGCTCCCTATCTGTACGGCAATTTGGAGTAGTTGCAGACGGAACTACAGATGATAGTGAGGCCGTACAAGTGGCTTTCAATCAAGCAGCTAAGACAAAGCAGTCTCTTTTTTTCCCTTCTGGGATTTATCTAGTATCCGGTATAGATATAAAAGGGGTTTCTTTTTCTGGTGATCAAGCTTGTATTATGAGCAATCAAGATACAAACCATCGTTACCTCATGTTTGACTCATCAACGAACGCTATTGAAATATCAAATATTGCTTTCGATGGTAAGACTACGGTTCAGTCCAAAAAATCCTATCAAGTTGCTTTAAGGTTCGAAAATAACAAGCAAATTGAGCTAAACAATATAGATGCGCACAATTTTAAAAACAACGTGGCTATATTCGAACAAGGAACTTCACACAATGTAGTGCGAGGTGGCATTATCAAGGACTGCCAAAGCAATAATATTTACTCCTTCAAAGGGCAATATAATCAAGTATATTGTGTCAGCTTTTTACATTGTAAAGAGCATGTTATCAGGTTTGGACGCTTCAACTCTGACAAGGACAAAGATTCCGGTCGTTACAATATAGTGGATGCTTGTGTCTTTGAACACGTTGGTAATGACGCTATTTTATATGAGCTTAATTCTGGCAAAGGCATTATAAAAGGATGCATAGGTCATCATATTCGCTCACTTGTAAAAGCAGAAACGTCATCAGAAGCTGAATTACCCGAGCAAAAATCTCGTGATATTCACGTTTTAAACAATTATATCGATCAAACCATTGAAGAGAAAGGAGCCTGTATTAAACTAAATGGGGCAGAGCATTGTATGGTTGCTAATAACACCGTCATAGGTTTCTATGATGGTGTTTCCGCTGGCTCGTCTAGTATCATCGCTGATAATATCATCCGTGATACTGAACATGTTTCTATACGTTGTAATGGCGATCATATGATTATTAAAAGCAACCAGATTATTAAGGCATCTTATGGATGTATGGCTAATAAAACGGAGTTCAATTACTTAACCATCACTGATAACCACTTACAACACTGTAAAGAGTATGCGATTTCGCTAGCTTCCTCTAACAACATTATCAATAATAACGTTATTACAGATTCTAAAGTAGCTATTAGGCTAGTTGACAAAGCTGAACATAATAAGGTCACTAACAATACAGGTTCAAATAACGATAGAAATATTAGAAAAGGTAATACTACTAATACATTTAATGAAAATTTTAAATAGTGACTTATTTTATTAAATTAATTTAATGGAGACTCATTATGACAATAGCATCATTGCCTATCGAAGCAAAACTAGGTTTATAAAGAACTCATAATGCGAGCCTTTCCTAAAAAGTGTGCGCGAGTTATACAGATAAGAGTTCCCGGTATAGGCCATAGCATACCTAGCCACCTTACTAAAATTGACGCTCTAGATCTGATGTTAAATAGTATTGTGACAGACAGTTATCATTCATCTAAATCAAAAAATTTTAAGACATTAAAAAAACGTCGTAACTATATAGGCTATCATCGGTTTATGTCGAGCCTTAACCCACAGATGACTGAAGCTAGAGAACGTATCGTCATGAAATACTGCCTAACTATGTTACGCGATAAATACCCAGAGTCTAGACATGAATCTTTCTTCTTTGGAGATGCGAGTAACCTTTATGCTTTTTATAATCGAAACATAGCTTTAACCTTTATAAAAAAAGCAGCCACGCTAAAGCCTGACTGCCCTAAGATAAATAAAAGATTAAATGCTCTGTTACCAGCTGATTAATTGTTTTCATCTACTTTTGTTCTGTAGTCTAAAACGTACATCAGTATAATTTTGTTCAGTTATAATAAAATTTCTGGGTGCTTTTCTTTTAACTGAGCCAGCTTATTTAAGTCGCCAGCTCTCAGATAAGCTTGATAGCTATTCTCTACTACTGCTTTAGACTCATCTAGTTGAAGCGCTTTGTTGGCAAAAACTGATTCGATACTTGTTCCTTCTTCCGCAATGGCTCCTATTGCACGACTTGCTCTAATAAGTAGTACCGCCTTTACCCTGTTATTAAAGCGAGTGTCGTTTTCTATAGCGAATATTAAAGTATCAACACCATAACGACGATATAAGCGCTTAAAATACATTTTTTGTTCTGACAAATCTTCCGTTGGTATAGATTCAGAATATTCTTTAATGTTATTTGCTATTTTCTGGTATTGATACTGTTTCTGATACTCTTCTATGAAGGCTTCAATATCGACGTCGTCTTTATTGTTATCGACTAATTGCTGCTTAATCAGAGCATACTGTTTGTGAGGTTCTACAGACTGCTCCTCATAATAATAGTGCAGATAGGACAAACACTTTAAGGCTTCATGAGTATTATCTAATTCGATATAAAATAAAGCTGACATACGATAGACACTCTCATGTCTACTCAAATCAAAAGCAATATCTGGTAGATAGCTTAATGTCTCATTGGCTGATTTCTTTGCCAGTTCACGACCAGCTTTTAATAAGTTATAGGCTTGAACTCTTGGATTTTTTTCTTCGTTATTTTGATTTAAATAAGTTATCAAACCATAGATACCAAATATCTGGAAACTAGACTCTAATTTTGAATTCATTCTTGAGCTACCCCACTATTAATAATTTCTTTGACTGATTTTTCTAAAAATATTGGATAGTGAACTGCCAACTCTTCATGAGTATCATAATCACCAAAATCCCACTTCACATTACTTATGTCTAGCGTATCGACCCATTTCATGAAAGGAACAGCATGCTCAGCATAGTGTGGCTCCCCTTTACCAACGTGTATCATAGTATTAGGGAATGGTTTTTTAGAGTTTTCTAAAACTTTATACATAAGGTTGTTGGCATAACTCTTATTCATTTCATTTTCTGCACCGAAAATCCCTCTAAATATAGGAGATCTTATAGAGGAATCTGAGTATACGCATAAGTAATCCCCAAGCATCGTTTGTGGGCCACCAACTACAATATGTCCTGTTCCAAACTTATAGCCATGATATAGCCCCGCATAACCACCTTTACTTGATCCAATAAATATTGCATTAACTTTAGGGATACTTAAATCTAGAACATAAGCGTTTATAAGACTCTGTACTAAATCATCTACTGCAATAGGATTATTTTCATTTAGATAATAACTTGAATGCGTATTTTCGTCATTTCCATACCCATCTTTAATATATAATCTATGAGCATCAATATGTGCTATTGTTCTTATATAATTGTATTTAGGAACTGCTTGTATAGCTTGGAAACAAACTACCAGATAGCTACTTGGATTCTGGGAAGGATAGAATGCATATTTTAAACCACTTTCATCTGCTATTTCTGGAATTAAATAACGATAGCCATCCCCTAAATCTGTCCATCTTTTAGTATCTGTATCAAGTTTTTGATATTTATACTTGTAGTTATAATGGCTTTCTAATTCATTATGGTTTAAAACAAATACTTCGCGCGATTCTAATATCTTTAGTAAGCTAAATTCATTTTTTACGTTATCATGTATAACTAATCTAACTTTTTCATCCAACTCTTTCTCTAGATAAGGATTAAAGGTAAATTCGCCAATAAGTTTCATTTCTTTCTCCAAAAATTAGTTTCTATTTAAGTATATATTGTACTTTAAACTCTAAATCTTTTTCTCTAAGCAATGAAAACTCATGTACACCAATATCATCTACCCAAGTAAAATATAACTTTCTACCTGATGTATTAACAGAGTTATATTCTAATTTTACTTCACACGCGCCATTAAAGCTAAACAGCGTAGCAAATGAACTAGTACTAACTTGAGATAAGCTAAAGTTAATAGAATCTGATGGTATAAACTCCCGCTCTGCAGGCGAAAACCAACCTTGTAACCTTGGTTCTTTGATCCCATTCATTACTTCAGATCCTTGAGCTCCTTTCAACAAACTTGTAATATGCAGCTCATTTTCATCATCTAGTTTACAATGGTAAGAGTTATTGAATTGAGTCAGCGCAATTTTTGGATCAAAATGAAACCATTGTTTAACATCATGCAGACCATCCAAATTATCTTTGAACCAATCAAATACAATTAGCCATTGATTAGGCATATATACAAGCACCCTTGCATGTCTAATACTCTTATTGTGCTTACATTCCGTTTCAAGTACTGTGAGACCATTTGGATATTGCTTAGATCTTTTGGTTGCACTTCCATAGGGTTTTACACCCTTACGCATATAGTCTTTGTCATCAAATTCTAGCGTATTGTGTGCGCGTGTAGATTCGCAATATAGTCTGTTAGGGTGAGTATACCAGTAGCCTTGTGACCATAGCTCTGACCCCATTTCAGCTTTGCCAATATAGCCATATCGACCTGCATCTATTAGGATATTATGCCCACGGTCATACCATATAAAACTCAAGTCATCTGCATGTTTATGAGTACGTGAGTGAAAAGCAGCAGTTTGTGCAAGATAACTGTATTTATCATAACCTAAGTCTTTGACAGAATTGCTATTACGTACAATAAAATAGCCTGCTTCTTTGAACTCTTTTAGCTCATTGCTTCCTAGCTTCCCTACTTTTCCATTCGTCGTGACAAACTTCATCATTGAAGTTTGCCATTTTCTTTCAGCAGCTGAGCTTTTTATACTCATTAAACGCCAATCAGAGTCACCAAAATTAGCGATATGTTGATTCGGTAATATAAACCAAGACAGAGCTTCTTCTATCTTAAAGGTGAATGACAGAATTTCTTCATCTTTTATTAAATCGGCTTTTATTACACCGATCAATGTATCGTAAACCATGCGGTGGTAGTCTGGAGAATGCTCACGATGGACACCATCTTCTGTAAACTGCTGGTTTAACATTATTTTGAATCGTGATATACCTTGCTCTAATGCAAATGCCATTATAGGAGACGTTTCTTTGAATCGTCTCCCCATAGCAATTTGTCCAGCAGCTTGGTAATAACCATGATTATTGTGAAAAGTTATATTACTATCTAAATTTAAGTAAGCCTGATGAGCTAAGATACCACTCCATAGCTTTGCACTAATCGAATCATCCTTTTCTACATTCTGTGTATATGCGTCATATATATAGGATAGCCTATAAGCTCTTAAACCAACTGCCATATCGTACCAAGCAAAATCTGTACTATTTTCATAGTTGACTGGAGTATTCGCCTTTATATCTACATACTGATCTATCCAGTCTAAAGCTATATTTAATGCTGGGTTAAATATTTTATCTTCTGGAGCCTTATCATAGGCATATAATAATATATCTATCATATCCCAAGAATGGATATAGAAGTTCCATGAGCGCTCATCTTGGGTACTAAGCGCCCATGGTATTGGATTATTTATATCTATGAAAGGATAGTTCCTTCGTGACCAACCTTTTTCAAGAATATCATAAGCTTCTAGAGTCGCTTCTTCTTTCGATTTTTTTCTGCTTGTCAGATTTTCATAAGGAATTTTCATAAAATAATTATCTCTAGTATGCTTATCAAGCAGAAACTTATAAAATGCCACGAATTATTAGAGATGCCTTTTCAGCAGTACGCTGCCAAGTACGTTCATTCTCAACGAATATACGTCCTTCCTCACCGTAGCCTAACCACTTTTCTGGATGATCAAGCAAGTATTTGAGTTGCACTACTAAGTCCTCTGTATTACCACGCTCAAACACTCGACCATTCACGTCATGAGTGATCATTTCCGTCAAAGCCTTATTGCTTGATACTAATACTGCCTTTTTCATTGAAAGTGCTTCTAAGGTTTTCATAGGAGGAACTATCTCGCATACTGGCCATGCTTTGCGAGGGAATGGAGCGATGTCAATCAGTGAGTAATATCGCTCAACTTGCTCAAAAGGTATTCTACCTGGCATGATCAGCCAATCCATAAATCCTGTATCTTGGGCAATTTTCTCTATCTGTTGTATGATGCTACCTTTGCCTTGCCCTGTCGCATTCTCATTGCCTACTATAAGTAATCTAAACTCATAGCCTAATTGCTTGAGTTTTGAACAAGCAAAAGCAAGATCATCAAGTCCTTCATAACTGACTAAGGTGCCAACATAACCTATCACAGGCACATCTAGGGGAATATTTAGCTCAGCAGCCAATTCTATATCTTTTGACATAAGGTTAAAGCGTTCGATATTACACGAGTTAGGTAATAAGGTGACTCTATCTTTAGTTGGTACACCTCTCGACTCTAATTCATCCACCATTCCTTGAGTAAGCGTAAATATATGATCGGCATGTTCTGCAACAACCGCTTCTAAGCGCTTTTCTACTTCGAACATAGGATCTTGTTCAAACTCAGGATACTTTGAAAGACGAGTTATTTCCCAAAAACCACGTATTTCGTAGATAAATGGAATGCCAAGAGTACGAGCAGCAAACATAGCAGGCATACCATCTAGATGGTTTGATGCTGCAATAATGAGAGCAGGTTTATCTACTTCAAAAGCTTGCTTATAACTTTCTACTGCTTTTAATATGTACTCATAATTTGAATAATCACGGCGAGAAGGTGATAATAAACGCTTATAGACAACATCATCTATGCGATCAGCTGGCGTTATATCTTCTATTTGGACTTGACTGATATCATGGGGGTAGCCAGGCCTAGTGATAGCATAGATGTCTAGACCTTGACCCTTCAACGCAGTAAGTAAACCATGTCCACGAGTGGCATAACCACCACTGGAATAAGGCAAACTGTTATGAATTACATAACAGATTTTACCCGGTGTAGGTTCATAAGCCATACCCTGCTGACGTTCAGGAACCTGACTGGCTAAGGTAATGAGATGCGAAGGTGTTGACCATAATAATTTACGCTGCCTTGATGTCGGGTTGTCTCCTGCGATCATACGTAAAAGAGCAATGATCTCCTCTAACTTGTCGTATTCAAGTGTACGCTGATAAGCAAAATAAACGTTACGCAGTGTGCTCTCACTTTTATCAAGGCTATAAGCATACGATGCTAACAAATTAGTGTCTTTTTCAAAATCTGCTGGACGAGAATTCGTATAATTACGTACTACTTTGGCCATTTTTAGTGCAAGTGTGGCCTTAGCCTTATTACTCATTAGCTCAACATCTATAAGCTTTATAAGACTTTCAGCACCTTCTTTATGTAATATATTAAGAACATATTCTTCAGTATATCTGTCGTTATATATCTGATTCTGTTCAAAGGATAAATTAAGCAGTTTCTTATTATCACTTTTTACTATACTGATCGAATCACCCTTTAAGCCAACTTTATGTATGTGTTGTTCAAGCGTAGATAGTAAATTAGTTTTGAGTTTCGCTATTTTCTCCTCTTCAACTTGATATTTATTCTGAAGCTTTAGAATCGCTTGATTTGCTTCTATGATACTACCAGTGTTTACACATATCCCCGCATGAGCCATTAACGTATATCTATCTTCATGAAGCGATAGAGCAATTTTACTCAGGACTTGTAGACTGGATTTTTTAAAATCATTCTTTTTTGCATAATTCATTAACTGAATATATAGACGAGATTTATGCTTGCTGTCTAAACCTATGTACCTTGCTTCGAAGAAAGCAATTAAACTAGATATGTCATTTCTTAGCAAAAGAATCAAACTTTCCTCAAAAAACTCCTTATCTGATTTCTCTAAGAAAATTTCTTTTGATTTGATGATAAGGTCTGA